>CAZQNX010000037.1:0-7678 GCA_964595025.1 uncultured Candidatus Saccharibacteria bacterium
ACTCGCCTGCTGTGTTGGTGGGTACAAAGTAGCTCTTGCCGTCGGTGGCATTTACTTTTTTGCACACGCCGTGAGCGTCGATGGTTACCTGTGTGGACGCAACCTGAAATCCGGTTGCGATGGTGTTGAGGGCAAAAACGACAACGGGAGCGCCTATCAAAAACGCAGCAACAAAAATGAGAAACTTTTTCCTTGTGATAAGACTCATCGTGTTAAGTGTACAGGGTCGTAACTACGACTGCTCGTTACTGTACACATTCGAAAGCTCATCAAACAGTGGCGCATATTCGTTTTGTATCCTATCAAAAAGTTGCTCGGCGAATTCTTCGCTGTAATCGTGCGCAATACGATTGCGGTCGTCTATCATCTTAAGTGCCGTTTCGGTTTTTTCGGGCGACAATAACCCGATTTTTTGCAGTTCGCGATATATTGCTTTTGGATAGGGCGCTTCTATTTTTTGTTCGCGAAGCAACAGTTTCGCAGTCTTTGCAGCAAGCTCGGCGCAAAATATAAAGCGCATCAGTGCGGAGTCACGCGTTTGTATTGGATGTGGGCTATGTGCCATTTCGGCAAGCGACTCATTCAGCCGCCCGAGTGCTTTGTGGTATTCGTCTGTTTTAAGAGTCTTTAGTTCAGCCATACAATGTGTTCGTTGTTAAATACATAGTGCGAAAAACTTTCGGATGCGCTATCCACATCGACCACATCAACAAAGTATGGAAGCGTTGAGCCTTCAAACAGCGCTCGTAATTCGTACAGTGGCTTTTGCGCTTTTTTGTTGCCAACAACCGCAATGTCAATGTCGCCAAAACGATCTTCGCGCGTAGACGAACCAAACAGCGCATATCTGTTTACGTGCTGCGGATCAAACACCTCTATTGTGTTTTTAATATCCTGAATATACTTTTGATCTTGAATAACAGTCATGTTTTTATTGTAATATGCAAACATGCTGAGGTAAAGGTTCAGTCTTCTCGAACACAAAAGACGCCTTACGAAACAAGCTCAAAAAAGTTGCCTTCGTTCACTGTGTCAAAACTCGCAGAAGGATACGAACGTGCAAACTGCGGTGGTACAGACGGTGTTTTATGGGCACCCCATTTGCACTCATATGCACGTATGGTTGCACCTGATTGTTCCACGTAGTCGATTTCTTGCTGCGACACCGTCCGCCAAAAATGACCCGATGTTAGATAATCTTCGCTCCACCCCAAATACTTTTTTCGCTCAATGATAAACATGTTTTCAAACAGGGCACCTATATCGTTGCGCGCGGTGTTTTCGATTGGAGCAAACGCACTTATGAGCGCGTTACGTATGCCAAGGTCTACAAAATATATCTTGCGCGTACGTGTTACCTCGTTGCGCATATTTGTTGCAAATCCCGAAAGTCGAACAATAACAAAGTTTTTCTCGAGCAAATCCAAGTAGCGATCTACCGTTGCCGGTGCCGTATTGAGCTGGCCGGAAAGTTCACGCAAAGATACCTCGCTGCCGATTTGGTGCGCGAGCAAACGGAGCAAGTTCATAATGATTTCGGGCTTTCGTATGCCCCCTACTGAAAGAACATTTTTGTATACATATTGCGACACAAGCGTGCGTAATTTTTCCACACGATCGGATTCGGTACCGTGCTGTACATCGGGGTACATACCGAAACGCATTGCATCGTATATTTTTTGTGTTGCATCAAACTGAGTGTCCACCACCTCAGCAAGCGCCAGTGGATACAGGGTAAGCTCAAAAGAGCGCCCTGTTAGAGGCTCGGACACAAGGTTTGCAAGATCAAACGACGACGATCCTGTCGCAAGTAGTTGAATGTCGGGCTGATGATCGTGAATTGATTTAAGTACCTGCCCTATGTTTTGTACTGCTTGTGCTTCGTCAAACACAACCAATTCGTACCCTTCTACAAGCGAAAACAGGTCCGTGGTATTTCGGCGCGAAAGTAATACTTGATTTTCGGGAAGTTCACAGTCGATAAGCCGATATTTCTTGCCCGATTGCTCTGCAATTGTTTTTACGAGCGTTGTTTTGCCGGTTTGCCGAGCACCGTACAACACAACAACTTTTCCTTTAAAAAGATGGTTTTTTAGCACTTTTTGCAGCTTTCGTGTGTACAACATGGTCAAATATATGTATATTTGTAATCTATGCTTCCCAAATATATACATTTATACAAAAAAGTCAAGTTTGCAGCCGAGCCCACCACATCATCTTACCTTTGCAGGTGAGCAAGAAATCCTTTCACACCATTATGGAGTGTACGTTATGACAATTATTCCCTGCGCACCGCTCCCAGCAAGAGTATTGAAATTGTTTGAATACCCCGCGCCACCGCCGCCGCCTCCGTACAAACCGCCATCTCCTCCTATCCCTGCTTCATACCCAAAAGGTATTCTTGTGTTCCACGAACCTCCGCCGCCGCCACCACCACCGGAACCATGCGTTGCGTCCCATTCAGTCCCATTTCCCCCATTTCCACCATCACCCGGCGCATTTGTTCCTGTTGTTGAACCTCCGCCGCCACCGCCCGAGCCACTACTGCCGCTTGCTCCGTTCGTTCCTGCACTGCCACCACCATTGCCACCAGCTACACCATTATATGAAGCTCCTCCTGGAGAACCGTACGAAACGTAGTTCCCGCCGTCGGCACCTCCGCCATTACCTCCTCCGCCAATGCCTGACGAAGCGTATCCTGGCGAGCCTCCGTTTCCGCCATTGCCATTAGGTCCGGCTGCGCCACCTCCACCCATACCACCGTTATGAGCACCACTGCTAACCCACGAAGCACCTCCGGAATATCGTACTGTACCCACCCCTTCTGCAGCAGCTCCCCCTGCAGCAGGATAACCGAGCCCGCTCGCCCCCTTACCTCCCTTTGCTCCCACCACAACGGATCCGCCTTGGATTGATGCACAATTCGTGGTGGAGTTACAAAACCACGTGTCTCCTCCGGGATTTCCATTTGAAGTACCAGGTGACGCACCAACACCAACTGAATACGCAGCTTGTTGCCCCGGAGACAGCGATACATTCGTAACCTTCGAGTAGGCTCCTCCACCGCCGCTTGCATGACCATATCCATACATATTTGACGAACCATAATCTCCGCTGCCACCGCCACCGATTACCTCAATCGTATTGTTGTTAGAATTCCAATCAGCAGGGGTGGTCCAGACGCTCCCCGATGTCAGATAAATCCTTACAGGACCACAAGACCAAAGGTTAACCCCACTCGGCTTGTTGCTCCTAAACGCACTCCACTCGCCTGCGGTGTTGGTGGGCACAAAGTAGCTTTTGCCGTCGGTGGCATTTACTTTTTGGCATACGCCATGAGCGTCGATGGTGGTTTGGGTGCTGCCAATTTGAAATCCGGTGGTGATGGTGTTGAGGGCAAAGGGCAAGCATGGGGGCGCCAAGCAGTACCGCAACGATCAAAAGTACTTTTTTTTGAATACATCATGTATGGTAAGCGGCCATGACGTGTCATATGTTTTGGCATGTCGTGCCAGAATCATAAACCTCACAAAAGTTCGTTGCAAACCAATTCGCTCCTCCACATTTTATAACGCGCCCATCGTTAAGGCGTGCCATTCCAAAAGCACCAGTAGCACCTCCGGGCGCCGCGGTAGGTACCCAAGTATTCGCTGTCGGATCGTATAAATCACAACGATTGCTAACACACATGAGAACGTTTCCATCATGGAGGGTTTCAGCACCACCAAAAGCCTCGGCAACCGGCAGACTCGCCACCTGTGTCCAGGCATTTGTAACGACATCGTAAGTATCACAACGTGTGAGCGCTGTTGAGCCATTATAACCACCGCACAAAAGCACACGACCGTCCACCAAGGCTGCCGCGGAGGGTGAGTATTTTGCCTCTGGTAGACTTGCCACCTGTGTCCAAGTGTTCGTTGAATTATCGTAAATGTCGCATCGATTGGTTAGGCCAGATTCGCTGACTTGACCCCCGCACACCAGTACTCTCCCATCGGTTAATTCAGTTGCTACTGAACGAGTTTTTGCTTGTGGCAAATTCGCAACTTGTGTCCACCCATTTGTAGAAGCATTATAGGTGTCACAACGACTCTTAAATGACGACCCTCCGCTCCACCCTCCGCAAAGAAGTATATTGCCATTGCTCAAAGTCGCCTCAATTGCTTGCGACCTGGCTTCTGGCGCATTTGCCACCTGTGTCCACACATCACTCGAAATATTATATACGTGGCATGTATTGTCGTAATAAGGTGTCCCAGAAAGAAATCCTGTGCACATAAGAATTCTACCGTCGGTGAGGCTGGCGGCGGGCGAATATGATTTTGCAATGGGCATGCTCGCCACCTGCGTCCAACTAGCAACGCCTGAAGGCATGCAACAATCCGCTAAACTCACCCCACTCGGCTTATTACTCCTAAACGCACTCCACTCGCCTGCGGTGTTGGTGGGCACAAAGTAGCTTTTGCCGTCGGTGGCATTTACTTTTTGGCATACGCCATGAGCGTCGATGGTGGTTTGGGTGCTGCCAATTTGAAATCCGGTGGCGAGAGTGTTGAGGGCAAGGGCAAACAGTGGTAGCGCAACAGCAATTAAAACTCCCAGCAGTATGTGTGTGCCGGTCTTCATACCTTAGATGCCCGCGGCATCAAGGCGGGCTTTGAGTTGATCGATTTCTTGTTGTTGGCTGCGCACTACACCCAATAGCGGCACTATTAACTTTGCATAATCAACTGCCTTGTACCCATCTGCCGTTGTGTGTACAAATTCAGGAAACGCTTTTTCCACATCCTGAGCAATCAGTCCAATGTCTTTTTTCCCATTACTTTTCCACACGAACATCTTTGGTTCCAAAGAAAGAATCTTCTTAGAATCAACGAATGGCCCTATGTCGTCCTTAAGGCGACGATCAGATGAATAGATGAACGCAACAGCGGTTGCGTTGCCATTCACTGTCAAGTTATCCCACACACCCACCTCGCGCGCGCCGCCGGCAGAGTTGTTACCGACGACCATGAGTTTTTTGTAGGTACCGCTGTCGTTGTATATGGCGGCACCGCCGTCGCCGGTCCCATACGCAGACCACGCGGCATACCCGGGCAGGAATGCCGTGGCGTTGCCGATAGGCAGCCAGCTTCCGCTGCTCTTCTTCACCTCTATCGTCCCTGCATTTTCCCTGAAACCGTACCCGGTCACGCCACTTACAGTGCCGAAGTTGAGATATTGTGATGAGCCATACAGGATGGCGCTTCCGTACACAGCGAGACTGTTCACTCCGAGCCCTCCGTCTTTCACCTGATCGCTCGTGCCGACGTTTATCGGCGCGCTCACGTTGCCGCTTGGTGGTGATTGCGCAGGGCCTGTCCAGGCGAATATGGCGGTGCCGAATCCCGTGAGTACGACACCCGCGATGAGAGCCGTGGTGTGGGAGAAAGCAGAGCGGGCACGTCCTCGCATGATATTCATACTTTCATCATACCACTTGTTGCGGTGCTAGCGCTCGCGCCATTCGGGGATAATTTGCACGTCCGCTTTCTCGATGAGTGTTCCGCCGTTGCCAGTACACGAGAGCGTGTAGGTCTGTCTTTGTGTGATGGGGCTCGATCTGTAGCCACCTGTGGGAGACGATGAGCCGCTCCATGAATCACCGTTGCCTGTCACGGTACATGCCGTGACATTCTCAATGTTCCAGTGCACCTTTGCTGTCTGTCCTTTTTGTACGAGCGAGGGCCTGATAGAGAGCTCGCCGCTCGTTCCGTCGGCATGGGTGCCGTCTTGCGGCGGCGGCGGCGGCGTGCAGAGATTGTTGGTATTCGAGCAGAACCACCCCATGCCGTGGCTCGCGCAGACGTCGGTTACCTGTTCGCATGAGGCAGCAGTGTGAACGGAATTATCTGCTACACATTGATAACCAGTGGTGTTCGCGCAAGGTTGGTATGTTGTGTACGCATCCCAGAGTATCCAGCCGGAGTTTGTACTTCCCCACGAGTAGCCCGTTATGTGGCCGCCGCTCAGTGTCGGACCATATCCGCTATCAGAAAGCGCTATCCACCCATCCCATCCATCGGAGCGACTTGTCATTGATGAGCAATCACCGCCAACGGTACCAGCGCACGCGCGTGCCCAGCCGGTGAGCGTGCCTGATCCTATGAGCGAGGCATTGGCCGCTGTTGTGCCGTCTCCTGTTGGGAATGAGGAGAGTCCGCCAAACCGTACCCAGCCGACATTGTCGCTCCATGCATAGCCAGTGAGCGTGCCGTCGGTATTGATAGCGACGCTGTAATTTGAGGTGCCGCACGAGCTCGTGTCGGAACAATTCATACTTATCCACCCTATCGTGTCGCTCCAAAGCCAGCCGGTAATCGCCGTTCCTGTCTGGGAGATTGCCTTCTGGGGCGATAAAGAAAGGGCAAAGGCGATAAGGCCTATTGCGAGGAGGAGCGCGACCGCGGCGGGTGAGATGCGAGTGATCATAACATTACTGTGTGCGCGAGAGTTCCTCGAGCACCTTGAGGCGCTCGTCTTCGGGAGGTGGTTTGGTCGTGCTCGCAACTGCTTGGAGTTCAGCGAGCACCTCAAGTCGCTCCTCCTCGGTTTCTTTCGGGGCCGATGATCCAGCAGATACATGATCGAGGAGTGCCTGCTTCTCGTTGATGACCACTGGCTGTGGCAAGAGGAGTATCGAGCGCACCGTCGCATCTCCACCGGGGAGAAATAAAAAGACACCTACCGCGGTGAGGATAAAAAGCGCGACCAAAAATACGATGAATATCTCAAAGCGCTTGAGAGAGAGGTCCATATGTACACATGATAGCCCATCGACGCAAAGCCGATGGGCTATTTAGTGTGGATACGAAAGCTGAATTTTGGCGCTACTTCCTGCTCGCAATCACTTCATCCGCAACAGCCTTCGGCACGACTGCGTAGTGTGAGAACTCGAGGTTCGGGACGGCGCGGCCTTCGGTGAGCGAGCGGAGCTGTGTCGTGAAGCCGAAGAGTTCGGAGAGCGGCACCTTGGCGGTGACAACACGAGCTTGGCCGCGCTCACTCATCGCTTCGACGCTGCCGCGCTTAGAATTTATCATGCCAGTCACATCGCCCATGAATTTCTCGGGCGTCACCACTTCGAGCTTCATGATCGGCTCAAGCAGTGCAGGCTTTGCCTTCTGCGCGGCCTCCTGGAACGCGTTCATCGCCGCGAGCTTGAAGGCGATTTCCGATGAGTCGACATCATGATACGAACCATCGTAAAGATCGACGGACACGTCGACAACCGGGAAGCCGGCGAGGATGCCGCGTTCGGTCGCCTCCTTGAGGCCCTTCTTTACTGCCGGGATGTATTCGCCGGGTATGACGCCGCCCTTGATGTTGTTGATGAACTCGAAGTGGTCTTCGCGCTCGACGTTATTCTTGATCTTCTCTCCCTCCTGAATCGGCTGGAGCGGCGAGAGGCGGATCTTCACATGACCATACTGACCGCGACCACCCGTCTGCTTGATGTGCTTGTATTCGACATCGGCCGTACCCTGGATGGTCTCACGGTACGCGACCTGCGGCTTGCCGGTCGTCGCCTCGACGCCGAATTCGCGCTTCATGCGATCGACGATGATCTCGAGGTGCAGCTCGCCCATGCCCGAGATGATGGTCTCAAGAGTCTCCGGATCAGATGACACGCGGAACG
>CAZQNX010000038.1:0-2669 GCA_964595025.1 uncultured Candidatus Saccharibacteria bacterium
TCCACCACAAGACATACGCGGCCCGCCCCAAGAGCTATCGCGATCTGCCCGTGCGCTATGCCGAGTATGGCTGGTGCCACCGCTACGAGGATTCGGGAAGCCTTTTCGGACTCATGCGCGTGCGCGGGATGCAGATGAACGACGCGCACATCTACATCCAGAAAGAGCATGCGGTCGAGGAGTTCGTGCGCGTCATTCAGCTCCACGAGTACTACTACAAGACGCTCGGTATCCAAAACTACGAGATGGAACTCGCCTTGCGCGACCCGAAAAGAATGGACAAGTACCATGGTGACGAAGCCGATTGGCAAGATGCCGAACGCATGACCACCGAGGCCATGGAAAAATCAGGAGTGCCTTTCAAAGTGGCGCACGAAGGCGCGGCTTTCTACGGGCCCAAGATGGATTTCCAGATCTATTCTTCTATCGGCCGCGCATTCACTGCGTCCACCAATCAGCTCGATCTCTTCATGGGCAAGCGCTTCGGACTCGAGTATGTCGACAAAGACGGTACGAAAAAGGTGCCTGCCGTCATCCATCGTGCACCGCTCGGCACGCACGAGCGCTTCATTGGCTTCCTCATCGAGCATTTCGCTGGCGCGTTCCCTCTCTGGCTCTCACCCGAGCAGGTGCGCATCCTGCCGGTCTCCGAAAAACATGCCGAGTATGCGCAGACGGTGCTCGCCGAGATGTGCACCACGGGCATCCGCGCGAGCGTCGCTGCAGACGATTCGCTCGGCAAGCGCATCCGCGAGGCAAAGGTGAACAAGCTCCCCTACACGCTCGTTATCGGCGACGCCGAAGTAGAAGCACGCACCGCAACGCTCGAAGGTCGTGCGGGAAAAATAGGCGTCTTCCCTGTCGCAGATATCGTCGCGCGCCTCAAAGACGAGATTGCGCGCCGCGCCCTGTAGTAACATATGTAAACACAACGCGGCCCCCTTTCGGGGGCCGCGTTGGTTTCACTTTGGAGCGGGGGGCGGCGGACTGATGATCAAGCACTAGGAGCGCGTGATCACTATCCGCGGAGCCTCTCCATCCTTCGAGCGAACGACTGCCATCGTGTCGATGGTGCCGCGCACCGAAGAGGCGGTCGGGAGCACTATCGGGGCCGCATGAGCAACCGGCGTGTGCGCGATTGCTGTGCGAGCGTGTACGACTGGTGCCTTCGCGATGTGCATCGCAGCAGGAATGCTCGAGACCGAGGCAACAGGCACCGTCGCGCGAGCATGCTGTGTGCGCGCGGTGCGCGTGCGGCGTGCAAGCTTCGGAAGCGTGATGCGCGGGAGCGACATCTTCGGAAGCTGCGGGAGCGACACACCGGCGAACGCATGGTTCATCGTGCGGCCCATGCCACCCTGGTAGTAGAGGACGAGGTACGCCGCCGAGACAGCGAACGTCATGAGACCCATCCAATACATCGCGTTGCCAAAGGTGCCGAAGTCGAAGCCAGTGTACGGAATCTGCGAGAGAGAGACGTACGGCGCGTTGTTCTGCACCGAGAGCAAGACCGAGCAGGTCGCGCTCGTACCCTGGCCATACACCGTGAGCATGTAGTGGCGGGTCGCTTCGGGAGTCACCGTGAGGTAGCCCTGCGCCGCGACGGAACCGATGCCGTCAGAGAGCACTGCGCGCGTGACACCAGCCGAAGAATTCCACGAGAGACGTGCGCTCTGGCCATTGATGATGCTCGCGCGGTCGACAGTGATCGAGCACGACACGCGACCAGGCTGCGGGACAGGAACCGGAATCGGATGCGGGACCGGCGCCGGCACAGGGACAGGATAGGTGATCGGCGTCGGATAGTGAATCGGGGTCGGTACTACTATCGGCGTCGGGTAATTGATCGGAATCGGGGTGACGATAGGCGTCGGATATGCGATCGGATACTGTATCGACGGCATCGCGATGTAGTACGCGCTCGTCTGACACGTCGCCGTGCCGCCTTGGCCCGTGACCGTCATCGTGTAGATCTGGCCTGATGTCGGGTACACGGTGCGGTAGCCGGAAGTCGGTACCGTGCCCAGGGTCGAGATGCTCGCGTGAGTCGCGTGCGAGGAACCCCAGGTAAGAGTCGCTTGCGAGTTGCCGTGCGTGCTCAAGACTGCAGTCGCTGCCTGGATGCGGATGGTGCAGGACGGCGCCGGCTTCGGCTGTACGATCGGCGGATGCACCACGGGCGGCTGCGGCTGATAGACAGGAGGGTACAAGACCGGGTACTGCGGAGTCGTCGGGTAGATGGGAGCAGGCTGCGAGTACGAAGGGGTTGTGATCGTACGCGGCTGCGAGATAGTGACAGGAGTGGTGCGCGGTGCGCTGTAGCTCGGCGTCGAGACACTGCGCGGAGCCGAGTAGCTCGGGGTTGAGTACGAGGGCGCGGAATACGTATACGTACCAGGATTATAGTTTTGGTAGGTACCTGGGTTGTAGTTGACGTACGTTCCTGGGTTGTAATCCTGGTATACGCCTGGGTTATAGTCAGTCACAAATCCGGAATCCCAGCCTCCGTAGTCAGAGGAGAAACCAGAGTCGAAGCCGCCGAAGTCAGTGCTGAACCCTGAATCGAAGCCACCGAAGTCGGACGAGAAGCCAGAATCGAAGCCGCCGAAGTTGGAGGCGAATCCGGAATCCCAGCCTCCGTAGTCAGAGGAGAAACCAGAGTCGAAGCC
>CAZQNX010000038.1:2769-7442 GCA_964595025.1 uncultured Candidatus Saccharibacteria bacterium
AGGCGAATCCGGAATCCCAGCCTCCGTAGTCAGAGGAGAAACCAGAGTCGAAGCCACCGAAGTCGGACGAGAAGCCAGAATCGAAGCCGCCGAAGTTGGAGGCGAATCCGGAATCCCAGCCTCCGTAGTCAGAGGAGAAACCAGAGTCGAAGCCGCCGAAGTCGGACGAGAAGCCACCGCAGCACGGATCAATCTCTTGCGCAGAGACAGAAACCGGCGCAGCAGCCGAAAAGGCAAGTGCCACGACAAGCACCTGCAGCACAAAAGCACCTTTACTAAAGATGGATTTCATAATGTTTTATAACTAACCCCAAACGCGCACCTAGATAATTGCTGTGGGGCATTATATATGAATTTTGTTCTTTGTCAATAGCTAGGGGGCGGCCGTTTCCGGTCGCCCCCATGAGTTCACTTCTTGAGTTCACTTCTTGAGCGTAGCAAAGCCCGTTGGCGCCTCTCCGGCACCCCGAGCTTTCCACCCGAGCCGCAGCGGACGATCCGGTCCCCACGAGCCACCTTTCAGAAGCTCGTCGAGCTGCGCACGTTGGATGACGTGGCAGGTTCCCTGGTTGCCCGGCTTGAGCAAGAGTGTGAGATTCGGCTTCCGGATAGCGTCTTTCGGAACGCACACCATCGCCTTCTCTCGCCCCGTGCATTGGACGACGAACTTGCCGTCCTTGCCGCGCCTGAACGGCGACTTCTCGGCAAAGAGAACAGCGGCGCCGAGGCCGAGATCCTCGATAACCGATACTTTCCCGCCGTCGTGAGCCTCCACCGTCACCGAATCACACGGATCCGGCATGGCGACATAGAAGCACACTTTTTCGGGATCGGGGCCGCCATGTTGCGACTGTACCGGGCGATCGCGCCCCTTGCTGCATATCACGCAGCCTTCATCGCGCGCCGCCGCCTGGAGGACGGAAGCGCACAGAATCAAGAAGAAAAGAACAATGCGCTTCATGGGTTACTCCCCTGTTGTTGCGCCGACCCTTCCGTGGGTCTTTTTGTACACTACCCTGCAGGTAACGTAAACACAAAGACACAAAGAAATTAAAAGTGAGTTGGGCAGGCGTCTCCAACCAAGAGAACGCCTGCCCATTGCTGCTACTCCTCCTTCCACGAGGTCCCCGGCGTCTTGTCGCCGAACAGCACCTGGTGCTCGCCGGCGACGACCGTCCCGAAGTAGGTCTTCTTGCCGGCGACGACCGACACCCTGGCCGTGCCCTTATCGGGCATGCCGGCCACGGTGATGGTCGCTCGACCGCCCTCGACCTTCGCACGGTAGACCGTGGTCATGATCGCCTTCTTGCTCTCGTCCTCGCCGACCTTGCAGACGGCGAGGGTGACGGTGTCACCGCCGAGACGGGCATGCCCGCCGGCGAACGAGAAGTGGAAGTCGAGCACGCCGCTCCCCTTGGTGGGCAGGACGAGCTCGAGGGTCTTGGCGCCTTCCTCCTGAGAGAGCGCCTTGCCGGCGAGGACCTTGCAGTCCGTGACCGGGGCGGCGAGGGCGGAGCCAGCGGCGAGAAGAGCAAACGCAGCAGCAGTCGTGATGGTCTTCAGCATCTTTTTAGCGCCTCCTAGCGCGTGGTTGGTTGCTGGACCGAATGTTCTCGAGGAACACTCTAGGAATAATTATAGCATCTAAAAACTGTTTGTCAATATCTAAAATGACGTTGCGGGGAGCCCTATTTCAGACTCCCCGCTTTGGTTCGCGTATCACCGCGAGCAGTTGCAGTGGCCGTTGTGTCCGCCGATTGGCCGGCGGAACCATTCTTCCGGACAGGGCCGACAGACGCCGCTGTCGTAGACAGTGCCGCGACCCTGCGGACTCGTTGCATAACCACGACGGTGACCATGCTCACGATGCCCCGCGACATCGACCGGGTGGTCGACGCGTGGGGTCGCCGGAGGCGGACGCACAGCAGGCGGTGGCGTTTGGTTGAGACGCTCGATGCGAACACGGCGATCAGCTTCGGCATCAAGGCGGCATTGCGCGCCACACCACCAGCCGTTGAGCTGGCCAACGATTGCCAGCACAACGCCACCAGCGAGTGCCATCCCCGCTAGATTTCCACCACTCATGAGATTTTTCTCCTCTGTTGGTGGTGATAAGCCACTATCGGCTTGTTAAATTGTAACAGAATAAAGCCAAAAGTCAATGTTCCCCCTCCGGCAGTTCTGTGGCACTGTGGCCGCTAGGACAAGTACGCTCACACCAGGAGAACGCACCGATGAAAAAACCGCAGGCGCGAATACCGGCAAACATCATCTCGTCTCTCATCTTAACGGCGCTCGTGCTTGGCATCTACTACGCCGTGCCGGGATGGAATCCGCTTGCGGGCAAACTTCCCTCGGAAGCGGCCCGCTATGCCACCTGGATAAGCCACATCGGCTGCTTCTATCTCTTCCTGCAATCGCTGCAGTACATCGTCGGGCGTGTCGGGAGTTCGGGTGAATTCTGGGCGGAAACGCTCGCTTCGCTTCTGCCTATCGTCGCGGTCGTGTGGGTGGTCGCTTCTCAATCACACGCGTCCGATCCCCTCTCGCATTGGGTGCGACTCGTTTTCGAGCAAGCGTTCGTCTTTGCCATGTGTGATCTCGTGATACTCGGCGGCGTGGGCGCGGCGATCAATCGTCTTACCGACGAGTTCCATCATCAGCCATGAGGCGCAAAGCGACGCGGGCGCCAGGTAGCAACCTGGCGCCCGCTATCTTTTTGTATTTTTTGTTTTGATTTTTTGCTTGATTTTTTGGATAGACATTTTCAATCCCCACTTTGTGAAGGTCTGACCTTCACAGAATCGTTGGCTCTGGGTGATGTCCACAAACTCGGCTTCGGCGACGAAGCGCGATAATTTGCTCGTAAGTGCCTCGAACCATAAGTCCTTTTACGCGTCGTTTTCCCCCGCCTTGTGAAGGTCTGACCTTCACAAGGCGTAGTATACTTGCGAGATGAGACGCGAACCGTACGGAGAAGGCTCATTTCTTCACATAGTGAAGCGCGGCGCACGCGGACTCCCCTTTCTCAAGGATAAAGCCGATTTCCATCGAACACTTCTCATGCTCGCACACTTCAACGATACACCCTCCCGACCAAACTGGTTCCGCGATGTCCTCGAGGAGGGCGCTGTACAATCGTTTAAGCGCCCGAGTTCATGGCCCGCAAAGAAGCCGCTGGTTTCCATCCATGCATTCTGCCTACATGCGAATCACATTCATCTACTACTCGAGGAGACAAAAAACGGCGGCGTAAGCGCGTTCATGCAAAAACTCGGCAACGGTATCGCCGGGTACGTCAACGAGAAGCATGGCGAGTTCGGTAGTCCTTTTCAAGGCTCATATAGATCCAAGACGATCGATTCCGATGCGTATCTACGGTATGTCATTGCCTACATCCAAACCAAGAACACCTTCGAAAGATTCCCGGGCGGCTATGCTGCCGCCGAGAAAGATTTCCGCCGCGCGTTTGAGTGGTCGAAGTCTTTCCCTTTCAGTAGCTCATTCGACCACTTGAGAAGGTCTGACCTTCACGCGGAGCGTGGCATCGTGTCGCCCGAGCTCATTCCGCATCTCTGGAAGAAGGGCGAGTACGAACGTTATGCACGCGACGTGATAGTCGGGCGTGCTCACCTGACAGAATCTGAAGCGAAAGCAGTCCGCGGCGCATTTGCGTAATCGATTCATACTCTTGTGAAGGTCAGACCTTCACAATGTGGCTGGCGCTAGATGATGCCCACAAACTCGGCTTCGACGACGAAGCGTGATGATTTGCTCGTGAGGGTGTCGCAGGTAGAGAGGGTGAGGCGCGTGCCAGCAGCGGCCGAGAGGTCGATCACCTCTTCGCCAGCATCGGTGCGGCGCACGACGACGACACGGTAGAGATACTGCTTCCCTCCCCCTTGCACCACGATCGTATCGCCTGGCGAGAGTTCGGGGAGTCGATTGAATGCCTTAAACATAGGATTACGCACAGTCGGGAGATGTGAGGAGTGGGCAAAGACGAGCATGTTGCCCGGCACATTGAGGAGCGCCGAATCAACGAAGCGCACCGGGCCCTTCTTGAGCGCGATATCGAGCACGCCGAGATCGCGCGAGTCGACATTCTGTATCGGGAGCTCGAGGCCGATGGCGTCGATGACGATGCGCTCGGGAAGCACGGGCCGCGGCAGAGGAAGCCCCGCAGCTTCTGCAAGCGAGACACTCTCCCTGATGACGGGCTCGCCGAGCATCGGGAGATCCGCGAGCGCAAGCTCTTGAATGGGATTTGCGACTGCAGCGCGCGGTGCCGTGCCATCGACATAGTACGGGACGAACCCTATCGAATCGGCCGCCGAGAGCGAGGCGAAAAAGATAATCATCGTCGTCGCCAAAAAGACCGGGAACGGCGGCCTCTTTTTGCCTGCAGACGAGGCAGAAATATGGCTCTGTAGAGCTTCCATATGCCGAGAGTGTATATCAAAACAATGGTTTTGTCAATCCGTCAACTTGACATTTGCTTGTGATGGTGTATTATGAGACCCATATGAGCGACACAGTACATCACGACGTGGACCACGGCCCTGGTCTTTTGTCTAATGCAATTGCGATCATCGCCTTTATCGTAGTCATCGCGATAGTCATCTGGGGACTCTTGCACCTCGCCAATATCTCCACCTCGTGGTTCTCCTCGC
>CAZQNX010000039.1:0-7431 GCA_964595025.1 uncultured Candidatus Saccharibacteria bacterium
ATGCGCCTCCGGTCGGGCCGGATCTGGTACACGCCCGGCTTCGGCGGCGAGCGCCGCATTTTCCCTATTGTGCTCGCCTATCACATGAAGCGTCCACTCTGGTGGGAGCGCCGCAGGAACACACGGCTCGACAATAGAGCGCACTGCCTCAATACGCGATTCTATCAGCGCACCGCACACCAGCACATCACCCTCTTTCTGGTAGCGGAATATGTTTGCTTTGTCGGCAAAATATTCGTCCATGTCGGCATAATAATTTTGGTGGTCGGGCATCAGATTTGTAAAAACGGCCACATCGGGACTCATCTGCAGATCGCCGAATCCTTGCAGTTGCCACGAATCGAGTTCGAGGACGAGGATATCCGCAGATTTAACCTGCGGGAGGAGCGCGAGCGTGGAGACACCGCGGATATTCCCTCCCAGATGCGCGCGC
Source organism: uncultured Candidatus Saccharibacteria bacterium (assembly GCA_964595025.1). Taxonomy (GTDB): domain Bacteria; phylum Patescibacteriota; class Minisyncoccia; order Phycocordibacterales; family UBA2100; genus UBA10103. The sequence continues at coordinate 434 of CAZQNX010000039.1, forward strand.
TTTCCCGCACGAGTGAGCGTATGCGCGATAAGGTGAGTCACTGTCGATTTACCGCGCGTACCGGTGATGCCAACAACGCGTGCGCCCGCCTCGCGCGCAAAACGCGCCGCGAGCGCCGTCGACATGTACACGGGCACATTGGCCGCGCGTGCTGCCGCTATCTCGGGCGAATCGAGGCGAACACCTGCGGCCTTGATCACCATATCCGTGTCCGTAAAGTCGGAGAGGCTGTGCCCGCCGAGGCGTTTCTGTATTCCTGCCGGCAACCGTGCGACAGAATCCGCGAGTTCTGCCTCTGATTTCTTGTCTGTCACTGTCACGATGCCGCCCTGGGCCGAGATGAATGCCGCATCACCGACTCCCCGCCCCAGAAGACCGAGCCCGAGCACTGTCACGCGCTTGCCGCGAAAGAATTCCTGATATGTACTCATAACACCCGCACTTGTGTCTTCTGCGGGAACAGCGCCTCGGCGCGCTTGCGGAAGATATCGGAATCCTGCGAGAGGTAGAAGAACGAGCTTCCCGTTCCGTCGGTGACGAACTGAATCGATGCTTCCGCGGCGACGGCATCGGCCGGATCCATGATCTCGACGGCGCCGAGGTGCGTCCACACCTCTTCTTCGAGGATATCCCGCACAAAGGGAAAGTGGGTGCAGCCGAGCAGGACGATATCGTACTGCTTCCCCTTGAGCGGCATGAGGGCCTTGCGGATATGGCTGCGGACGACCGTATCGTTCTCGTCGAATTCAATCGCGCTCGCGAGATTCGATATCGAGAGCTGATCGAGCTCTACGATGGGCTGGAGCGCTCGCTCGTAGATGCCTGTCACGACGGTCGATGGCGTCGCGAGGAGGAGTACTCGCTTGCCGCGATGCGGCTGGAGCGCGCGCGACGCGGGGCCGGTCATCTCGATGACGCGCGCGCCGAAGCTCGCGTGCGCCAAGACCTGGGGCGAGACCGTATCCGATGCCGAGACGATTTCCTGCGCGCCAAATTGGCGGAGCGTGCGCAGGCCCTCGGCCGCTATCTGCGCGAAGCGATCGGCAACATGCCCAGCACTCGCCGCGCCACGAAGCGTGTCGCCATAGTAGACGGCATCAGCGCGCGGCGCGCGGCGCCGGAGCGCCGCGAGGACCGAGAGCCCGCCGATACCCGAGTCAAAAAAGCCGATCATGTGCCTCTCATTGAAACATGCCTCTCCCCGAGCGCCAAACCGGGGAAAACAACTGATTGACGCAGTCCGCTCTCTATTGTCGATACCCATATCGCCTTGCAAACCGCCCCGGTGTCCGTACAATCCTGCATACGGTCGTCGTGGAAATGGGGTGCGATTCCCCTGCTGTGCCGCAACGGTAATCTCGGAAACGAGGAGCCCGGTCTTCGACGAACGAAACCGTCACGAGCGGTTCCCGCGCAGGAAGACCGATCCACACGGATCGAATCAACTCTCTGCCTCGGGCAGAGTTTTTGTTTTTGAATACACCTATGCCACGACCCATCTATATCTCGCTTCTTGTCCTTTCATCGGTGTCTCTCGCCGCATTCGCATCGCTTTTGTACCAGAATCCACCGCACGAAGTGCCGAGCGTAGCCTCTGCGACACTCGCAGCGCCATCACCCGCAAAGACTGGTGTCGCTACTACCCCTCCTCGCGTCACCCTCCCCGCTCGTGACGCGCCTCGCGCTCTCGCATCAGAAGCACCGCCTTCTCGTCCCACTCCTGTAGATGACACACCGCGTGCTGTTGCGACTATCGCAATCGAAGGACCTGCCGACACGCGGACGTATGATATCCCGCGCGCAGGAGATACTCTCATTGATGCCATGAAATCGCTCGCTGATAAGGGGCTCGCATTCACGATGCGCGAGTACTCGGGCATGGGCGCGTTCGTCGAATCGATAGGTGGGACGAAGAATGCCGATGGCTTCTATTGGATCCTCTTGGTCAATGGCGCCAAGGCCGCGACAGGCGCCTCATCGATTCTCGTGCACGAGGGTGATCATTTCCGTTGGACGTACGAGCAAGGGTATTAATCATTACACAGAGGAGACAAGCATATGAAGCAGCGCGCATCGTATTACAAAGCACTCGTGCTCGGGATCATCGTCCTCGGCTTCTCCGCTGGCGCGTCGACGTCCGCCGTCTCTGTCGGCGACCCGACGATACCGAGCGTCTCGGATGTCATACAGACGACTGCCTTCGAGACCCCGATTATGATCGCGCTTATCGGCGTATCGAACGATGGCGGCGCCATCTCCTTTGCGACGACAACGTCACCCACCCACGGTGCGCTCGGCGCCATCGTCGGTGCCTCGGTCGAGTACACGCCCGAGCTCGGGTATAGCGGGACCGACACCTTCCAATTCATCGCGACCGAGGGCGCGACGAGTTCTGCACCTGCAATCGTGACAATCACTATCAGTGCGCCTGCACCAACGGCAGGGACCGCGCACATAATCGTGCGGAACGGCGCGACTATAGCGACGAGCAGCACCGTCGTATTCCCGCTTGTGGGGACGACGAGCATCGCCGCCACAAGTGGTGGTGGCTACGAGGTGGCCGCCTCATCGACGCTCGCTATGCTCGTCTCACTCGACGCACTTGCGAGCGAATTCGACATCACCGACCTCCAGTACCACGCCGGGTTCGGCGCATTCTACCTGCGCTGTATCACGCTCACGGGGACGACGACTCCCGCCTGTGATAATTGGCAGTACACGATCAACGGCACGGGCCCCGCAATCGGGATGGACAAACAGGTGCTGCGCGACGGCGATACCGTGTATGTGTATTTCGGTTCTCCGCGCATCGTCGAGCTCTCGAGCACGAGCGCGCCAGTGGGGACGGCAGTAACGGCAGCCGCGAAGACCTACGACCCGGCGACCGATACGTATAATCCGCTCACTGGGGTCACGCTCGGCGCGGTCGTCTTTAATCCCGATTTCTCGTTCACCGAATTCGCGACATCGAGCGTGAACTCGCTCGGCGAGGGCGTGCTCACACTCACCGCGACAGGCACCTACCAGGTGGGCATCGCCGAAGATTTCTACTTCCCCTCTGCCTCGCTCACGATTGTCGATGCACCACCGAGTTCTGGTGGCTCGTCGGGCGGCGCTGCCGGATCCACGATACCGACCGCATTCGATATCCCGAAAGCACTCGCGTTCCTCGCGGCGCAACAGAAATCCGATGGATCCTTCACTTCGCTCATGCTCACCGACTGGTCGGCGATAGCGCTCTCGGGGTATCCTTCCGCGGCGCGCGACATGATCCGTTCCTATCTTTCAACACCGCGCACACTCGCAGGCGTGACCGACTACGAGCGCCACGCGATGGCACTCCAATCGCTCGGTATCAATCCGTACACGGGAGCGAGCGCCGATACGATAGCGCTGATCATCGCGGCATTCGACGGCACGCAGGTGGGCGATGCAACGCTTGTCACCGATGATATCTTCGCACTCTTTCCTCTCTTGCATGCGGGATACACACAGCAAGATGCGATGGTTCGCGCTATTGCGGCATTCATCATTTCGAAACAAAAGCCCGATGGCTCCTGGGAAGGTGGTGTCGACGTCACCGCTGCTGCCGTGCAAGCACTCGGCCCCCTCTTCACTGTCCCGGGATACGGACCCGCTCTCGGGCGCGCATCGGGCTATATCGCATCCAAGCAACAGGCTGACGGCGGCTGGGGCAACGTAGATTCGACGAGCTGGGTGATGACGATGATCAACGCCATGAACGAGGCGGATCCATCGCGTGCACGTTCATGGGCAACACCGAGCGGCAAGACGCCAAAAGACGCACTTGCTGCCGCGCAGGCAAGCGATGGCGCTGCACGTCCCATCGGCGACACTGCAGGAACAGATGGTCGCACCTGGAGCACTGCCTACGCCGTAGTCGCTGCCTCGGGCAAAAGCTGGATTTCGCTCCTACAGAACTTCTCAAAGCCAGCGCCGAGTGGCGCAGGAGGCTCGACCATCGTCGCCTCATCATCCACCGCAACAAGCACCGCGCCAGTGGCATCGACGACTCCAATCGTGCTCGGTATCGCGACAAGCACGGGTGGTGTGACAGAGACGGCAACAATCACGATCGCTGCAGAACTCGCGACAACAACCGCGACGACAGTCATCAAGAAACCAGTGGCGCCAAAGAAGATCGCGGTGAAAAAGACACCCCCCAAGCCCGCAGAACAAATCACTGTCGCACCGCTCGCTCAAGAGGTCCAGACTGCTTCGGCAGCAACACCATCGGAATCGTTGGTGGCTCGATTCTGGTCGTGGCTCCGCGGAATATTTGGTCGGTAGAGGTTGTGGGCATGGGGAGACTCGAACTCCCATGTCTTTCGACACACGCTTCTGAGACGTGCGCGGCTACCAATTACGCCACATGCCCGTGCGGCGCATGATAGCGAGAAACGGTTCGTTTTGCTAGCATGGTAGTGATGAGTTTTTTCTTCGTCGACGCGATACTCGAGCTCGGCGTACCCGCGACAATAGCCGGCGAGGCGGCGCATCACATCGGCGCAGTGCGGCGCATGAAATCCGGTACCGAGATAGCGCTCCAGGATCCCTCCGGCGGGCGCTACCTGGCGCGTATCGAATCCCCTGGCAAACGCGAGCTCGTGGTGCTTCCTCTCTCTCCTATGCCTATCCCCGTTCGCCCAGAGCGGCGCATCGCGCTCCTGCAGGCGCACATCGCCGAGCAGAAGCTCGATATCGTGCTGCAGAAAGCGACAGAATTGGGTGCAGCACGCATCATTGTGTGGCAAGCAGAACACAGCCCGCATGAGATAGCAACAGAGCGCGTCGCGCACAAGCGCGAACGATTTACGGCCATCATGCGCAATGCCTGCGAGCAGAGCGGCCGACCTGATGTGCCCGAACTTATCTTTGCCGACTCGCTCGCAACAGCACTTGCCGACGCAGACTCTACGCAGTTCATCCTGCTCGATGCGGCGGGAGCGGATACTGCCGCTTTCGGCGAGGATATCGCGCTCATCGTGGGGCCCGAGGGCGGTCTTTCCGATGCAGAACGCGCGCTGTGCACGACTCGAGAGATGCCCGCGCTCACTTTAGGCACCTACACGCTCCGCGCAGAAACAGCCGCAATAGCAGGGCTCGCGAAAGTACTCTAATCCTGTATCGCTTCGATACTCGCCCCAAGCGCATTCAGGCGCTCGTGCAGATTCTCGTATCCCCGATTGATCGGGTACACGTTGCGCAAGAGCGATTCACCAGGCGCAGCAAGCATGCCAATGAGGAGGAGTGTGGCGGGGCGGAGCGCAGGAGGAGCCTCGAGCGCAGCTGCGTGAAGCGGTGTCGGGCCTTTCACGAGCACGCGATGCGGATCAAGCTGCTGCATAGCGGCACCCAAGCCCTGCATGAGCATGTAGTGGCGCGCGCGGCCATCGTAGACCCAGTCGTGTATCATCGTCTCTCCCGCTGCTTGCGTGGCCACGGGGACGAAGAACGGGAGGTTGTCCATGTTGATGCCGGGATACGGACGTGCCGCAATCTTTTCGGGCGGCGCATGCAATACAGATGTGTGCACGACGACATCCGTGAGTACCGTCACGCCGTTCTCGGCAAGGTATTCGCCGCTGCGTTCGTACTGTAATCCCATCTGGGCGAGTGTGGCGAGTTCGAGTTCCATGAAGTGAAGCGGGACGCGCTTGAGAGTGAGCGTCGAGCCTGTCGTCGCGGCGAGCGCGACGAAAAACATCGCTTCTATCGGATCCTCGGTCGGGTACCCAGCGACATCCATGTCGATATCCTCGATGCCATACACGGTGAGCGTGGCGGTACCGATGCCATCGATGCGCACACCGAGAGCCTGTAGGAAAACGCAGAGATCCTGCACCATGTAGTTTGCGCTCGCAAATTTGATACGCGTCTCTCCCGGAATGAGCGCCGCCGCCATGAGTACATTCTCGGTGCCGGTGTCGCTCGCTTCGTACATGATAATCTCGGCGGGCTTCTTGTTGCGCGCTTCGACATGATACGAGTGTTCCTCTTCATTACCTGTTATCTCGATGCCGAGCTGGCGCAGGGCATCGATATGGCTCCCGAGGCTACGCTTCCCCAAGTCGCACCCCGAGGGCGCGGGCAGATCAAACGACGCGAAGCGGTGCGCCAAAGGGCCGATGAACATCGCGATAGAGCGCGTCTTTTCGGCTGCGATGCGATTGATATTCTCAAGACTTATCTCCTTGGGCGGTGTAATGTGCACATCGCCCGTGTCGTCCCACACCACCGTAACCCCCATCGATTCGAGCACCTCGATAAGGCGTTTCACCTCTTCGATACGCGGCACCTTTTTAAGTGTTGTCGTGCCCTTGTTTAAAAGCGCGGCGGCAAGCAAGGCCACGCTCGCGTTTTTGGAGGTATTAATCACCACCTCTCCCGCGAGCTTTTTTCCACCAGTGATGCGGTAGTTCATGTGTATGTAAGTATACCGTGTTGGTGCGCATGCATGGAATTGAACCATGGACCTCTTTCTTATCAGGAAAGCGTTCTACCACTGAACTACATGCGCATATGCTGTACCAAACCAGCCCTCGCCCGCGTAGTCACGGTCTGTATATACAGCCGGAGCTACGTGCGATTGCCCGTGGAAAAGATAGTAGCAAAAAATGGGCTTTTATGCTACTTTTCTCGCTACGGCAGGTCTACGGACGGTCGTATTGAAACGAAACCAAGGAGTTTGCAATGCCTCGCAATAAGGACAAGAAGTCGAATGGTAGCACCGCTAAGGGCGCATCGAAACGGGCACGGCACAAACGCAAGCGCGCTGAGCAGGCAGCAGGAATCGAGAGACTGAATTCGGTCCACTACCTGCGCCTGCGAATCCATCCGTCGATGCACCACCGAATCGGCTAACGCTTGTTCAAGGTTTCATATTCATTTTAGAGCGGCTCCGGAGGGGCCGCTTTTCTTTTGCACGCGAAAAACGCCCGTCGGATTCGTGCCGGGGCGTTTTGTTGTGTTTTTTC
>CAZQNX010000040.1:0-4576 GCA_964595025.1 uncultured Candidatus Saccharibacteria bacterium
TTACGCGTGGCGAAGGGCCGATGCCATCCACATCGTGCGAGCCGGGTATGGATGCGAGTATTTTTTGCGTATCAATCTCTGGCGGCAGTGGCAGCTGCACGATGACGCCCTGCGTCTCTCGCACAAGCGCTTCTATTGCGCGCATGATACCCGCTTCCCCCTCTCGCGCAGGCACATCGTGGCGCACGAGGCGCACGCCAAGTCGCTCTGCCGCCCGCGCCTTGATACGGACGAACGACTCTATCACCGCATCCGGCTCGCAGCACACAATGCCGAGCGAAAGACCGCGTTCTCCGAAACCCCACTCCTCGAGTCGCGCATATATCTCTCCTGCGAGCGCCTTGCCGTCGATGATCATATCAACTCCCCCGCGCCGTAAAGACGATACGGACGGTCTGGAAGAGGATGAAGAGGTCGAGCAGGAGCGAACGGCGTTCGAGGTAGAAGAGGTCGTACGAGAGCTTCTCTTTTGTCTCTTCCATGGCAGTGCCATGGTGCGGGTGCCTGTCGTGCTTGATCTGTGCCCAACCGGTAAGGCCCGGAGCGACGAGGTAGCGAGCGTTGTAGTATGGGATACGCGCGCTGTACTGCGCGGCAAGCGCGGGCAATTCGGGGCGCGGCCCCACAAGCGACAGATCACCGCGGACGACCGACAGGAGCTGCGGGAGTTCGTCGACACGCAAGGCGCGAAGCCACCTACCGACCCTCGTCACTACGAGCTTCGTCTTCCCTTCCTCGCCATACTCCCCGCTATCGTTGCCGCTCATGGTGCGGAATTTGCGCACGCGAATAGGCTTCTGAAATCGCCCGACGCGTTCCTGGACGATGAAGATGGGCCCGCCGTCATCGAGCTTGATAGCGAGTGCGACAAATGGATAGAGTACGAGCGACACGATGCCGAGCAGCATGCCGCCGATCATGTCGATGACGCGCTTGAGGGCGTCGTAGGTGCGCGATGCGCCGATCTGCTCCAAGACCCACGCATAGCGCGTGAGCGAAAGCGGCACCCTGTCGAACACTTCCTGGTACAGATCGACGACATCCATGAGCGCAAAGCGGGTCTTGTGAAAAGCCGCATCATAGATGATGGGTAGCGCCGAGAGGACTGCCGGATCGGCATAATCGACGACGACGAAGGTCACGTCGTCCTCGGCGGCCACACGACACGCGCGCTGGATGACCTCGTGCGTCGGCGCATGCGCCGTGTCGATGACATACGAGAATGAGAATGGATACCGATCATCGTGTGCAACTTCCTCGGCAAGCGCGCGCGCCTCGGGCCCCGCAGCGATGAGCACGCCTTTGAGCGTGCGCGCAGTGCGCAGCCTGCTAAAGACCCACACGCGCCACGCGTAGATGAGCGGCGCCGACACGAGCAAGTAGAGCAGCAGATTCGTCTTCGGCGCGATACCGAAGAACGGCACGAGGAAGAAGAACAGGCCGGCGAGCGCGGTATTCACGAGCTGCACCGAAAAAATGAGTGACGGGAGTGACGAACGGAAGAGGCGTGTGTGCTTGCCATACAGACCGGCCAGGAAGAAGACGAGTATCCAGAGCACGAAGAGCAACGCGAATGGCGCGGCATGAATAGCAAAGAGATCCGCACCGGGTGCCTCGAAGTAGCGTATCGTCAGGGTGAGCCACAGAGAAAGCACGAAGACGAGGATGTCGCCGAGAAGCAAGACCAGGTGTTCGTACTTGGGTACCGGGTGCATACTGTAGTATTGTAGTATCATTGTGCTATGAAAAATGGCTCACAGCAAGGACAAAATAGCGGCTCTCTTCGGCGTACAAAAGTCCTCTTCGTGATCACGAAATCGAATTGGGGCGGCGCACAACGCTATGTATACGACCTCGCGACACATCTTCCGAGCGCGTACGAGCCAGTCGTTGCTCTGGGCCCCGCACACGACTCATCGGAGCCGGGGTCACTCGCCGACAAGCTGCGCGAAGCGGGTATACGCACCATCTTCGTCCGGGAGCTTGCACGCGATATCGGCATACTCGACCTTCGCGCACTCGCAGCACTGCGTAAAATCTTTATTGACGAGCATCCTGCTATCGTCCACCTAAATAGTTCGAAAGCTGGTGCTTTGGGAGCGATAGCGGCACGCGCTGCGCGCGTGCCGCGAATCGTCTTTACCGCGCATGGATGGCCGTTCTACGAATCACGCACGATTACTTGGCGGGTGATGGCATGGCTCGGCTCACTCGCGACGGCACTCCTCGTGCACCGCATCATCTGCATCTGTACGAGCGATCTGCGGGCGTTCGCGCACACGCCATTCGTCCGCGGCAAGCAGGTGCTGATCTACAATGGCATCGATCGCGGGATGGTCTTCGGCTCGGGCGCCCTCATCCGCGATGCCTTCGCGCCGGGAACACACATCACCGGCACGATCGGCGAACTCACCGCAAACAAGAATCAGGTGGTGCTCATCGAGGCGGCGCGCAGAGATCCAAACATGTCGCTCGCCATCGTCGGCGAGGGCGAAGACCGCGCGATGCTTGAGCAGATGGTGGCCTCATACAGCCTTGGCGAGCGCATAAAATTCTTCGGCTTCCTCCCGGCGGCCGAGGTTCTCAAGGGTTTCGACCGCTTCGCCCTCCCCTCGAAAAAGGAGGGGCTTCCCTATGTCATCCTCGAGGCGCGGCTCGCCGGTATTCCCATCGATGCGCACCGCACCGGCGGCGTCGGGGAAGCACTGGATCTGCCGCTCGATGCGTTCTCTATCGAGCGGATGGTGACAGAGACCGTCGCACACTATCGGCACTAGATCGCGCCGACGAATTCCGTCTGATCTCTTACGCGGACGACCGGGCGCGCGTGGCGACGCATCCCCATGAGTATCCCGAGCGCGGCGAATTCGGTAAGCAAGTGCGAGCCGCCATAGCTCATGAATGGCATCGCGGTACCGGTGATGGGCATGAGTCCCATGTTCATGCCGATGTGCACTGCCGACTGCGCGAAGAAATAGGTCGCGAGCCCTGCAGCAAAGAGCGTGTCAAAATTATCGGCACCGTGCGCAGCTATCATGAGCATGCGGATGAGGAGGATGCCGAAGAGCCCCAGGAAGAGACACACGCCCACGAACCCCCACTCCTCGGCAAACGCGGCAAAGATGAAATCCGTCTGATATTCGGGGAGGAAGCGGAGCTTTGATTGCGTACCATAGCCGATGCCTTTTCCGAAGATCTCACCGCTCCCCACCGCCACCATCGATTGATAGGCATTGTATCCGGCACCATGGATATCGGTGAGGGGGTAGATGAAGGTGAGCACCCGCTGCTTCTGATACTGGTGGAGGCCAAACTGCCACAGCCCAGCGAAAACGATGGCACCCACGGCAAAGAGCGCCAGAAGATGCTTCCATGAGATGCCCGCGATGAGCACTATTCCGAGCCAGATGACACCGACGATGATGGCGCCTCCGAGATCCGGCTGCATAAAGACGAGGACGAAAAGCACGAACGAGTATGCACCCGAGAGGAAGATATGCCGTATCCGCGCGATCTCGATATGGCGGCGTGCGAAATACTTGGCGAGGAGCGCAACGAGGATGAGTTTTGCCGGGTCTGATGGCTGGAGCGCGAAGAAGCCGAGATCGAAACGATTCTGCGCCCCCTTCACGAGAGCACCGAACGAGAGGACCAGTCCGAGAAGTATGATCATGCTCGCATACAGGGAGACGATAATCTGGGTACGTCGCAAAAATCCATACTCAAAAAGGCTCGCGACAAAGAAAACGCCGACAGAGAGCGCAATCCACATCATCTGCTTTTCGAAGAACGTATTGTCGGCGCCAAAACTACGCATGGTAAAGAGACCGAGCAGCGAGAGCCCGAGCGCGGCGAAGAAGAGCGACCAGTCTATGTGACGGAACGCACGAATGCTCGCGTGCCCTATCATGCGAGAAGCAGGCCACATACTAGCGTCCCACGAGCGGAGTAACGAGCGGTATCACATCGATGCGACCGACGAGACTCGGAAACGGATCCGGCCAGGTAAAGACGATGCGCTGCGTCTCGTCGGGCGCAAGACGCGAGAGGTGCGTCGCAGACGATGCATAGGCGTTCCCCGCAGTATCGAACACCGTCGCGACGAATCCGATATCGAAGACAGGAGCGATGTCGGTATTCCTGACGAGGGCCGAGACACGCGGCGCCTTCGCGATATCTGCCGAAGCGATCTCGGAAACGGCAATGGGGCGCGCCGCATCACGCATCTGCTCCCACACCGCGTCCTCGGTGAGCGCAAAGAACGCCCGAGCGACCGTGCGATTCCCGGTGTCGATTGCAGACTGAAAGACTGGCGTGGTGCGTCCTGGCATGATGAAAGTGCGCCCCGCTCGCTCGGCCACAAGGATGTTCTCGGTATCGTACAGCTTGAAGAGGTATCCGACCGCGCGCACCCCAGCACCATCGTTCGGATTTTCGAGATACGCCGCCGCGTTATAGGTACCATCGCGGACCGCAAAAGCACGCGTCCACAAGACAGACGAGGGCTGCAGCCATGCCGCATCGAGAAGCGGACACGGGCCGCCGCGATCAATACTCACCTCTCCCTGATTCTGTA
>CAZQNX010000040.1:4586-7169 GCA_964595025.1 uncultured Candidatus Saccharibacteria bacterium
GCCCGCCTACCGTGATAGCGAAGAATACCCCCACGCCAAAGAGGTAGAGGATGCGTCGACGCATGGCCCAGGACATAGGGACAGTATATAAGGTAACGTGAGCATGTGCGACACGCGGCACTTGCCGACGAGAACCCCCGCAGCGCGACCGGCGCGAGGATGAGGAAATGTTCAGCAGAACATTTCCGTGGTTCGAGGCGCCAAGTGCCGCGTGTGCGCTGCAAAAGCCGCCCAAAGGGCGGTCACTCTCGATTGAAATTTCTGTTCTGGCGCCTAGCTACTCTCGCCTTTCGACTACCATCGCCTCAACTCGGCTTAACTGCTGTGTTCGGAATGAGCTGAAACGCGAGTGTGCGCACGCGTTTCAGAGGCGCAGGCCTGACGAGGCCGAGCCGGGGTCGCGCAAATTTTCAGCAGAAAATTATGCGTGACAGGTGTGACATCAAATGCTTTGTGCTAGCGCCTAGCTACTCTCGCCTTTCGACTACCATCGCCTCAACTCGGCTTAACTGCTGTGTTCGGAATGAGAACAGGTGTGACCCGAGCGATGAAGCACTAGCACAAAATATTCGATATCTCGCAAAGCATCCGAAAGTGTGGCCCTATCCGAGGATAGGGCGTGTGAATGCGGGACGACGGAGCGCGTGGACACCCCATTTGCAGTATCGGTGGTTGGCTGCACCACTGCAGTCGTACGGCCGCCGCTTTCCCGCGAAAGAAAACGGACGCCCACCTTCACACTTTCGAATGCCTTGTATGTAAAAGTACATACTCATTGACACTGAAGAGCGACACAGAGAAAACAGCGTAGGAACAATCGTCACGCGACTCTCACGATTCCTTTTGAGAGTTCTGTCGATCAATTAGTACACCTCGGCTCAAGGCATTACTGCCCTTTCACCTAGTGCCTATCAACGTGGTCATCTCCCACGGATCTATAACGATTCCTTATCTTGGGGTCGGCTTCCCGCTTAGATGCTTTCAGCGGTTATCCAATCCGAACATAGCTACGGGGCGGTGCTACTGGCGTAACAGCCCCCAGACCAGAGGTTCGTTCATTTCGGTCCTCTCGTACTAGAAACAAATCCCCTCAAGAATCAACGCCTACAGCAGATTAAGACCAACCTGTCTCACGACGGTTTGAACCCAGCTCACGTACCTCTTTAAATGGCGAACAGCCATACCCTTGGCACCTGCTCCAGCGCCAGGATGAGATGAGCCGACATCGAGGTGCCGAACACTGCCGTCGATTTGGACTCTTAGGCACAACCAGCCTGTTATCCCCAGGGTAACTTTTATCCGTTAATCTTCTCCCGCGTCTAACGCGAAGAGTCGGTTCACTTTGCTCCACTTTCGTGCCTGCTTCGGATGTACCCGTTGCAGTCAAGCCCGCTTATGCCAATGCACTATCGCCACGGTTTCCATTCGCGGCTAGCGGACCTTAATAGGCTCCTCCGTTACTTTTTAGGAGGACAGCGCCCCACCGAAACTGCCCATCAAGTACTGTCTCTCGCGGGTTTCTCCCGCGAGGTTAGAAATTACAGTCGTTAAGAGAGGTGTTGCATTGACGGCTCCACAGCGGCCGAGACCGCTGCTTCAAAGCCTCCCTCTTACGCTACGCAGAACGCCCGTAATCCCAATACCAAATTGCAGTAAAGCTTCTGGGGTCTTTTCGTCTAGCTGCAGGAAGGCGGCATCTTCACCGCCCTTGTATTTTCACCGAGCAAATCCTCGAGACAGTTCCCAACTCGTTATACCATTCGTGCGCGTCTGAACTTACCAGACAAGGAATTTCGCTGATCTTTTCCTTTAAGATGTACCATATCTTCATCTCTTTCGAGATGCACGACGTGTGGTATCTACGGGGTAATTGAAGTTCCATAGAGTGGGGCAACCTATGTGGTTACCCCGAGTGCGGTGGCGGACTGTGGCGCTAGTCGTTGGCGTCGATATTGTCGAGATGCCGAGGAATCTTCCTCGAGCACTCGCCTTCAGTGCGAACCGCCATAGGCAATCCCGCATTGCTATCGCTTTTGGTGCGATTGCGATTGGGTAGAGTGCCATTCACGGCCTGCATGTACGCCTGTCGCTCGTCCTCTGGCATTGCTGCCAGAATACGCTCGCGCTCAGCTTTCTGCCGAGCTTTTTTCTGCACCTGAGTCTCTCGCTTCGGTTTGGACATACTGTCCTCCTTTCGCTTTCACCACTCTATGGAACTTCAAAGACTTCCCTCGGTATTCTCCACTTGCGTGGTTTTCTACCGATATAGTCATGTTTATTTTAGGACCTATCGTGTATCGCTACACGACGAGGCAACATTTGCACTTCTGTGCCTACAATCGTCCCAGTCCTTCCGGCCTCCTCTTTCGAGAAAGCCAGAACCTTAGGACGATTATAGTTATCGCCGACATTCACCGGGGCTTATACAGTGCCAGCCGTATCTCTTGCGAAATACGACCGACCGTACTTGACCTTCCGGCATTGGTCAGGCATCACCCCCTATACTTCCTCTTACGAGTTTGCAGGGAGCTGTGTTTTTGGTAAACAGTCGGTTGGGAGTCTTTAGCTGCGACCCTTCTTGCG
>CAZQNX010000041.1:0-7085 GCA_964595025.1 uncultured Candidatus Saccharibacteria bacterium
GAGATCCGGCGCAAAGCGAGTAAGCAGCACCGCACGCAGGCGCATGATGATGAGTCGTGCCAAGAGGCGCGCATCAATGTTTTCTTCTTGCGCGTCGCGTATGGCAGCGAGCGCTACACTTGCGTCTTTGTGTGCAAGGCCAGAGACGATGCGGCGCACGAGCTCGCCCTTGGGCGCTCCGGTGACGTCTTCGACTTCTGCGACGCTCACTTTCTTGTCGTCCGAAGCCGTAAGGACTTTTTGCAGTATCGAGAGTGCGTCGCGGAAAGATCCTTCGGCAAGGAGTGCGATGAGTTCGGCAGCGGATTTTTCGAGCGTGAAGCTTTCGGCCTTTGCGGTGTCGGCAACGATCTCGGCGAGCATCTCGCGCGTGGGCTGCTTGAAGCTGTAGACTTCGCAGCGCGATTGGATGGTATCGGGCACCTTTTCGCGCTCGGTCGTGGCCAAGACGAAGATGCAGTGTGCAGGCGGCTCCTCCAGGGTCTTCAAGAGCGCGTTCCACGCTTCCTTGGTGAGCATGTGCGCCTCGTCGATGATGTAGAACTTGTAGGGTGATTCGAACGGCATCATCCACACACCCTCGCGCAGCTCACGGATGTCGTCGATGCCGCGATTCGAGGCGGCATCCATCTCGTACAAATCCTTGTCGCTTACGCCGAGTTCGTGCGCGAGGATGCGCGCGACGGTTGTCTTCCCGGTCCCCCTGCCGCCCGAAAAGAGGTATGCGTGCGCAGTGCGCTTGTTCCTGATAGCGCCTTCAAGCGCTTTTACGATATGCTCTTGCCCGCGTACCTCGGAAAAGACTTGCGGACGATATGTGCGGTAGAGGGTCTGGTGTCTGGTTTCGGCTTTCTCGGATCTTTTCTGTGCCATGGCGGGATTATAGCAGAAAGGCGCACCTGGTACTTGGTGCGCCTGTTTTTTCTCTGCCGCTTCCCCTCGCTCGGTGAGCTGTGTCGGGTGCTCTACGCATGCGTCGGTACGCGGCAGGGCTGGATAGGGACAACGCGGGGTAAATTTACACATTATTATTATCCACACGCCAGTACATCCTGTGTCTTCTCGTACAGAAAGAGATGCTATCCTTAGCTTAATGAATATTTTTTATACGCGTTTCCCCAAGTTTTTTATCAGCATGTTCGCGCTTGCTATTTTTTCGATTCTAATTGATCTAGCACATGCGGAAAGTATTGTTTGGTCGCATCAGATGCCCGACTTACCTTTTCTTTCCGCACGCTGGACACAGGCTAAGGAGAATAAAGGATGGTTGCGTGACATCCAGGTTTCTGTAGAATATCGTACTAAAGTGCTAGATGCACAGGGAGCAGTGGTCGCGTGCGGATCGGTAGTACCTAAAGGAACAAGTCTGCGCTTCATTATGGAGCCACATCGCGACGAGGATATTTTTTGGTTTGCCACTGGCAATTTCAATGATTCACCCTATGGAGTCTGGATTCCTGGAGCAGCAGCTCCTCAAAACATGTGCTCTTCTCCCGTTAATGTCACTGGCTCCGAGACAGATGGGGACAGAACTCATGCCATGTATGTCGTTAGCCCGCCACAGTCATCAATAATTGACGGACTCTCTGGTCATACATGTTCTGGAAGCGCAACATCAATGACCTGTGTTATGGACACTGTGGGCACCACCACTGCCATATTCCGTTTTGCCAAAACGGAAAGCTATATGTATGGTGCGAACTCAAGAAATGATACCTGGGTGTGTTGGTCTGGGCCAGCAAAACCGAACCGTGCAGAGAGTCGTTGTCGGCCACAAGGATGCGAGACGCTCGTTCTTCCACCCACATATGTTCCAGAACAGGTTATTTCGTGCCCCATAACGGTGACCGATGCGCCACCTTCAGGCGTGCCCGCGGCCCCTGTCGTCGGAATGAGTGGACTTTCCTGTGTTGCAGGAACTCCATTTTCAATTACTATGACTGCCACTGATCCTGATGGGGATGGGATTAGATATGGAATTGATTGGGATGCCGATGGAACAATCGATCAGTTCGTCCCATCTTCTGGCTATGTGTCTTCTGGTACGGCCCAAACGGCATCACGCACTTACGCAATCGCAGGCGCAAAGACGATACGAGTGCTGACACAGGATAATCGGGGTTCAATCTCCGCTTTTACGGCATTCTCTTTTGATTGCGCGCAAGCTTCTACAACTAATGATGGCTCGGAGGATGAAGTACACTCAACCTTCCTTCCCGGTACGGGGCTCGGAGGCGGCGCTATAGGAATCGGAAACGATGCCAGTTCAGTTTCTGTCGCCGACCTCTCTCTCCGGGTGATACCATCGCTTGTGCGTGCGGGACAAACTGCGCGCGTCCACTGGTCGTCAAACGGTTCCATGGTTATCTGCTCTGTTTCTGCACCAGGCGGTGGTTCTTGGAATGCCTTACAATCTCGTGTGGGCGGGGAGCAGTCATTACCGATAAATAGGACGACCACCTATACCCTTCGGTGCATAGACGCTGTTGGCGATACCCACACGAAAACTGCCAAGGTGTCTGTTATTCCATCCTGGCGAGAGCGATAGCACTCTTTAAATTATACAATATACAAAGCACTTATTCAACCCCCCCTTATGAAAACTACTCGTTTCCCGAATCAGTCACATTTTTTCCTTCTCCCGGTACTTTTTCTCGGTATGGTTTTAGTCTGGAACCTTGTACACAAAACTGCTTTTGCTCAAGAAAACACTCAAGCCACGATACCTTTGTCGTCTCCAGAGATTGAGGAAGAAACTGAAGAGAGTGACCAAGGCGTAACAGAGATACCTGGAACAGTCTCGTGCTTCGACTATTATGCATTCGGTTCGGTTCAGACGGATTTCTCACCTTCTGTCGCCGGTACCGTATCAGGAACTCCGATTACTTTCAGTGGTTCTATCAAAAATAATAATCCATACCCGGTAGTAGATGGTGCGTTGTATGTAAAAGTGTTTCGATCACGCGATGGATTGAAAGATGGGAACGGCCCCGATCTCGTTGACGCGTTCTTTGTTGCGACCAATATCACAATACCCGCACAAGGAAGTGCTCCAGCTTCTTTTACTTGGAACGTCCCTTCCTATGCGCGAGCGGGAGAATACCGCATAGCAACTTTCTTTACAACATCACGCAAGTTCAATTTGCTCGGTCTCTCCTTTACTGATGATGTTGTTGGAAACACATCATCATTCAGTGTTCGCAGTGACATTCATGAAAACGTAAGCTTCGATAAGCAAAATGTGACCGTAAATGGGAGGCCGTATCTGTTTGCCTCGTTCCCGCCCAGGGTCAATGAGGCAGAAGATGTTGTTGTGAAAGCTCGCATACGAAATACAACGACTGTCACTGAAAAGGTTCGCGTCAATTGGATTGTCTCCAAGTGGGATGCACAATTGCGTGAGAATGTCGTCCATGAGTATGAAGAAGATGTTATTGTTCCTGCGGGAGGGAGTACCGATACGTCTGTACGCGTCACGGACACTTCCTTTCCCGTCTACCTCGCAACTGCAAAGATTACATGGAAAGACACATACTCGATTGTTAATGTGCGATTTGCGCGCACAGGAGTAGAGAGGATACGGATAAACTTCCCTGGAGTTCTCTCTTATCCGCTTGTTGCAGGACAAGAAAATACACTTTTCTCGTGCCTACACAACAGCGGTGGGGCACCTCTCGTATCTGGCGGCTCCCTTGAACTCACCCTCACTGACATGCAAGGAAAACTCATTCACTCGTACACATACGTCGGCGATGTTTCAGGTTCCATGATGGGAGTTGCGGATTCTTTCGTTCCCGCAAAGAATTATGATTCATTTATCTTGAATGCCCGCCTCTACCAAAATGACTCCTTTGTGGACGAGGCCCACCTTGTCTACGACTGTCAATTGATTAATCCGGCTTTGTGCTCGTCGGCAAAGGATTCCTTCAGTGGGGATATTGTACGGAACATCACTCAGTCAGGATTTGCAATCCTCATCGGGTTGGTACTCGTCCTTCTCCTGTTCCGCATCTTAAGGCACTCGAATCCTGTGCGTGAGACATTCTAGTTTTCTTTCCGTTTTTGTCTGGAGCGCACATCACTGCGCGCGGATTCAGTGTCCCAAAAGAAGCGTTGAGCACCGATCACTGGGCACGATACAACATGGTTGGCATCTTCACCATTACGGACATACTAGAGAGCAGTCCGATACTTGTAAAATAGAAAAGGCGCACGATGACGTATCACATCTACATGCTCCGTTGTGCGGATGGCACGCTCTATACCGGTGTGACGACCGATATCGCGCGTCGCGTGGAGGAACACAACACCTCGCCGCGTGCTGCGCGCTACACGCGCTCGCGGCGCCCCGTAGAATTAGTCTATGCAGAAAAGGCTGCCAGTCGCTCCGCCGCACTCGTGCGGGAGGCAGCGATCAAGCGATACACGCGCGCGACAAAAGAGGCGCTCGCGCAGAGTGGACACGCCACAAAGAAAAAGGGGGCCAAGCGAAAGGCCTCCTAAGTTCTCGCCATTAATGAGAACAAATCTCGCCTATGTTATGCTGACTTCGTGAAAGAGCCGCTCGAAAATCGCCTCGATCGAGAGCGTCGGCGTCGTCCCGGCGTCATGAAGTTCCCGAAACGATTCGAGGCGGATCGCATCGCCGAAGGACTCGATCCATGGCCCGCGTACGCAGAAGACGCCCGGTACTACATCGAGCGATTTTCTCGACTCTTTCCCGAGATAGCTCACACGCCCGAGCGTCTCGCCCGCATCCGCGCAGAAGGAGGACATCCACTCGTCGTCGATCTCTGCGGCACCGCGGAGGCGACCTCTATTGGCGCAGAGCATACAATCGGGTTCACCCTCACCCAGCCAGAGAACCGCGAAAATACCGCGACACGGACAATCGTGGTGGGGGATATATTCACCTCTGGGGGCGTCGAGCGTGTCGCCGAATCCATACGCGCGCACGGCGGCTCTTTTCATTGTCTCTTCTTTAGGCCAGTTGGAGGCCTCGGTGGGTTTGAGACACATCTGCGGGCACATGTGCGATTATACGCGGCGCTGCAGCGTCTCTACCCGCTTCTCGCAGAAGATGGAGAAATGTACATCGAGCTGCCCGGCTACCGGGGCGCAAAACTGCTCGCCGACATCCTGAATGCGCAGAGCGCAGAACCATTCTGTACTGCCATCATCGAGGAGAGGGAACACGGCGGCCCGAGGACGACCGCGCGTATCCACAAGACAGAAGGCGCGCCGAAGGCTCTGAAGAGTCTCGACGAGCTGAATGCAATACCAGGACTTACAGAACGCCTCGTGGAGACGATGGATAAAGAGTAGTGACAAGGGCTAGTCCCTCACATACACCGCCGTACCTACGGCGGCCCACTGGTAGAGCTGTTTCGCTTTCTCGAACGGCAGATTCACGCAGCCGTTCGAATACGGCTTGCCGAACGAATTATGCCAGTATGCACCGTGTATGACAGCACCTTCTTCCGTAAAATAGAGATTCCACGGCACGCCCGGCAGATCATACTGCTTCGTACTGATGCCCGGGATGGGGCCTTGCATGTAGCGTGTCGGTGTCTTGCGGTATACGGTAAACGAGCCGCGCGGAGTAGGGGTGAGCTTGATTCCCGTCGAGACCGGCTGCTTCATGAAGAGGGTCTCGCCCTCGTAGGCGTAGAGCATCTGCGAACTCCTGTCGACGATGATGCGCTTGGAAGTCGTCGCCTGGGGCGCATCGGCGAGATCAAGCGGGCCTTCGTCGAGCACGGGGGTGACGAGGTCGGCCGCCACATACATGGCGCGTGCACGATCGGGATAGCGAAGCCACTCGTCGAAGGAAATGCGATACCACGAGCGTCCGCCGCCTCGCACGACACCAGCCGTAGCGAACACCATGCCGCTCCGCAACTTCATTACGACCTGGTGGTCCGTTCCCGGCCCCGACCGCGCGTTCACGCAGGCGCCCCCATAGGCCGGCCCGCATCCTTGGATAACCTGGATATACGTCCGCTTCTCACGCGGCGGCGGGGGAGGAAGAGGGGTCGGCGTAGCTGCCATCGGGACAGACACGCTCGGCGCAGGCGACACCACATCCTTGCGATCCCACATGCCTCCTTCGCTCAAGAGAACGTACGCGAGACTCGCGGCAATCACGACAAAACCGATGATGGCCTGTTGCAGGGAGTTCAGCTGCATAATGGTCTGCATACTACACAATTTTAGAGCATTTGGTCAAGCATTCGCAATGTTTCAATAGCTTGGCAACACCCTCTCTGCGAATATGGCATACATGGCGTACACGCTGATCGGTACCCCAAATCTTAGACAGCATTTCTAGCGACACCATTATTCGCTAGCACACGTTCACGTATGAAAAAGCATCGAATCGCTCCCGACCTGAAGGAGCAGATTATCAACCGCATCAAGAATGACGGCATCTTCGTACAGCAAGCGGCAACCGAGCATGGCATCTCTACAGCAAGCATCTACGGCTGGCTAGGCGCGAAGGTCGAAGGTGGTCCCAGTGTCATGGAGATCACTAAGCTCAAGAAAGAGAACGAGGAACTGCTCAAGATGATCGGGCTTCTCACCATGAAGCTGAACGAATCCCAAAAAAAGAGATGATGTCTGCGCCCGCCATGACGGGAGCAGAACGAGCACGCATGCTTGGGGTTGCACGTTCAACCCTCTACTACAAGTCCACGTTGATCGAGAAAGACGAGGCGCTTCGCCGTCGTATCGAAGAAGTGCTGCGTGATCATCGGAGCTACGGCCACAAACGTATTGCGCAGCACCTCAAGGTCATCAAGAAACGAGTACGCAGAGTGATGAAGAAGTACGGCATCAAACCATACCGACGACGTGGCAAGAAATATCGCAGAGTGCAGCCACAGGATGAGCACTATCCGAATCTGCTCAAGCTGGTGACACCTGCATATTCAGGTTCATGGACGACCGGCGATATTTCACAGCGATAATGGCAACGAGTATCATGCAAGGTCGTTCAGGCAATTACTCACCAATCTTGGTGTCGCGATATTGCGCAGTGCAAAGGGCGAACTCACGGCAGCTATCTACGAAACGCTTCATAC
>CAZQNX010000042.1:0-7012 GCA_964595025.1 uncultured Candidatus Saccharibacteria bacterium
CCACAGGGCATTGATGACGGGTTCTTGTGCAGCAGAATCGTAGGCCTTGAGAAATTCCTCGGGAATATTAGGTTTGTAGCCCTCGTTTGGCATGTGGAAATGGTAGCACATAGGGATGTCGGAAGACTGTTGACAAAAATTATAAAATTGGTACCATTTAAACGCTGCCCCCTGTTGGCCTTGTGTCATGTCGGGGGTAAGCGAGCCGGTTGTCCGCCACCCCGCGCGGCAACCGGCTTCTTCTTTTCCTAGAGCCGCAAATTACCTGTTGCTCGAATAGTCCCTGGTTCCGCAGTCTTGTGTTCAAGGGCAGCAAAGTATCCGGCGAGCGCAATCATGACCGCGTTGTCTGTCGAGAGATTATTTGGAGGGAAGAGCACTGTGCCGCTTGTCTCCGCAGATGCTTCGGTGAGGCGTGTACGCAGATGAGCATTGGCCGAGACACCCCCACCAACGATGATGGTAGATGCTCCGTGTGCTTCTGCGGCAGTGAGGGTTTTTTTCACAAGCACATCCACAATCGCGTCTTCGACTTCGCGCGCGAGTGCGCGGCGTTCATTGTCGGAAAGCGCGCCGTGCTTTTCGAGCGTGCGGCGTACGGCAGTCTTGAGCCCCGAAAACGAAAAGTCTGCATCGCGCGAATCAATCATGGGGCGCGGGAGCGCAAAGGTAGGCGGGAGCTTGTGCGTGCGCGCTTCTGCAGCAAGTCGGCTTATCTGCGGACCGCCAGGGTAGGGGAGACCCATGAGCCTGGCACATTTATCAAAACATTCGCCGGCAGCGTCATCGCGTGTGCGACCCAGTAATTCGTACTCGCCGACTTTTTTCACGAGCTGCAGTTCGGTGTGTCCGCCCGAGACGAGGAGTGCGATTGCGGGAAATTTTATATCTACTGTCTCTAACTTTTCTTTTTTTATTTCAACGAGCGACGCGACGATATGTCCTTCCATGTGATTGACTGGCACGATGGGGAGATTCCATGTATGTGCGAGTGCTTTTGCAAAATTGATTCCCACCCACAGTGCGGGCTCGAGCCCGGGGCCGTGCGTGACAGCGATGTAATCAAGTGCAGATGCGTCGTGCTCGCGCAAAAATTCGAGCACGAGTGTCTGTAGTTCTGGTTCGCGCGCGAGAAGAGTCAGGATTTCTTCCTCGATTTCCTTGCTTGGCGGTGTGGTGCGAGGTGTGAGCATACCTGCTTGGCTAAGTGCTTGCGTGAGCATTGGTACAAGATTGTGCTGGTGTTCGCGCTTTGCGAGATTGGGGAAAACACCACCGAATGCGGCGTGCTTCTCTGCTTGCGAGAGAAGCGCGTTGCCGAGTATGCGGAATGATGCACCGTCGTCCGTTTCGATAATGCAGATCGCGGTTTCATCGCACGAGGTTTCGATGGCGAGGATGCGCATAAGCGCTAGGGTACACTACTGCAGCCCGCTCGGCGAGGTATACTCATTGCTATGAGCGAAAGTTCACACATAAATACTCTCGAGAGAGAGCGGCAGCGCGAAGAGTATCTGTCGGCGGTGCGCACATATCTTCTAGACCTCGGCACGCCGCCTTTCGAGGACGGGGAGGGCGAAGTCTTGACCCAGTTTGTCACGCAACACCTGGCGCACCCGGGAAGGAAAAAACTATCCCCCTACGAGGCGGCCTTGCTCTTCGACTGGGGTATCGAAGAAGACATCGTCCTCGGTTGGCGACACAAACCAAAGCTCACCCTCTCCGCACTTTTTTCAGAGTTTGAGGCTGCCATGTGTTCTCGGCTTGAGACCATGACGAGCCTCGTGTACACCACACGGGACGGCGCATACACCGTCGAGCGATTACACGGCAACGAGAGCGTAGTAATGACAGGTATGGCGCTCAATGTGTGCATAAAAGATCTAAAAAAGAGCGCCGGCAGGAGATATGCAGAGATGTTGAAGCCGCGAGCCCCTGGCGGGCGCAGCACGCTAGAGCTTTTTATCGTACGACCGCGTGTTGAGGCGGGCGTATCGGTGCCGCCCATTGGTCGAGAGAACATTATCCGCCCAGATCCGGCACTACTCTTCTCATACCACCCCAAAACCCATGTTATACGCGAGGTAGCGAAGCATACTCTGCCCGACGGCTTCCCAGGATTCCTGCGGCGAGACGACCCGCTCCTCGCGCCCTTTCTCGAGACCGTGCGCGCTATGCGCTCGGGTGTCGTGCGCGAGACGCCAGTCGATACGGTGGGTGATCTTGAGCAGGCGATCCAGCCTCGTGGCGTCTTGTACGATACAGGGGAGATTGTGCAGCTAAGTGACGCGCGCCCGGAACTTGCAATCGCGGGAGGGAAGCTCTCCGTGAACGCAGATGACAGGGCTCTCGCTCCGTCGAATTTGAGACGGATTGCAGAAGGGTTTCCGATTACTGTAGACATGACGAATGCCTCCACGCAGCAGCGCGAAGCGCTCACAGAGGTCCGCGGAAGCCTCGTCGATGGAGAGCGGTTTTCTGTCTCGTATCCCAATCTCCGCTCGGTAGGTCTCAATCTTTCGTTTCGAGCACTGCACTTCGAGGCCCCGAATCTCGTGTCTGTCGGGCATGTTATCCATGTTCTTCGCTCAGGCTCAATAGTTCGCATACCATCGCTCAATACATTTTTTGTTCTGTATGCTTCGCAATCAGCGACGGTAGTATCTGCTCTCCCCCCTTCCGAATTGAGCGCGCGCCGCGTGGCGATTGTCGTGCCATGAAGATGAGGTATAGTGTCCAGATATGAATCGTGCTCCACTCCCTGTTTCTCCTCCTTCGGTTGTGCTGCGTTATTTCTGGCGCGAACTCGCGAAGTATCCTTGGCTTGTCTCTGGTTCACTGGGGAGCGCCATAGGTCTCCAGCTCGCCGCGCTTGCGGCACCGTGGTATATGCGCGAATTCTTCGATCTCTTGGTGGAACCAGCGGGGAGTATCCCCGAGAGCGATTTTCTCCGCCTTATCGGCATCATCGGCGCCCTCCTCCTCGTTGCGTGGGCGATGCGCCGCGTGCGCGGATGGACGCAAATATATCTTGAGATAGGTGTCATGCAGGAGCTTACCCTGAACGCATTCGCCGGGCTCATGCGGCATTCTCACCAGTTCTTTTCCTCGCAGTTTTCGGGGACGCTGATGCGCCGTATCGTGAAATATCGCGATGCGTTCGAGACCTTGTACGACGTCCTCACGATGACGCTCGTGCCGCTTGTCGTGTACATTGTCGGCGCATCAATCGTGCTCTCGTTCCGTAATATTACGCTTGGGCTCGTGTTTACCGGATGGTGCGTTGGGGTACTCTTCCTCCAATTCAAATTAGCGCAGTGGCGACAGCCCTTGCGCGAGATACGCACCGCCGAAGACAGCGCTGTCGTGGGCGCACTCTCGGATGCGATTGTCAATCAGCCCACCATTGCGCTCTTCTCGGGATTTGCACACGAGGTGCGGCGCTTGCGGGGTGTCATCGATCGGTGGCGGGTGGCTATCATACGCTCCTGGGTTGCCGACGAAAACATCTGGACGGCACAAGGCCTCCTCATGGTGGCCCTGAATGTCGGGATGCTCTATGGCGCCTACGTTTTCTGGTCGCGGGGCGAGCTCTCGGTCGGCGATTTCGTTCTCATTCAAGCCTACATCATGGGCACCTTTGATTCGATTTTCGGCATCAATCGCGATTTGCGGCGCGTGTACGACGGTTTCGCCGACGCGGGCGAGATGGCGGGCATATTGGAAATGCCAGTCAGTGTTTCCGATCCGACAGAGCCTGCCGCCGCACAGGCAGCGCGCGGGCACGTGACATTCGCGCATGCGGGATTTCGCTATCAGGAACATGCGCCCATTCTCGATGATTTCTCGCTCGATATCGCAAGCGGCGAAAAGGTGGCTCTTGTCGGTTCTTCGGGCGCGGGCAAATCGACGATCACCAAGCTCGTGCTGCGCCTCTTCGATGTGACGGAGGGGGGTGTGCAGATCGATGGGGTTGATGTACGCGCGCTTGCGCAAGACGACCTCCGCCGCCTTGTTGCCTTCGTCCCACAAGACCCAGTGCTCTTCCATCGTTCACTGATGGAGAATATCCGCTATGGGCGCCGCGATGCGACCGACGACGAAGTAAAAGCCGCCGCACGCAAGGCACACTGCCACGAGTTTATCGAGAAATTGCCCCAAGGGTATGAGACATTCGTCGGTGAGCGAGGCGTGAAGCTCTCGGGAGGAGAGCGCCAGCGCATCGCGGTCGCGCGCGCAATACTCAAAGACGCGCCGATACTCGTCCTCGATGAGGCGACCTCGAGCCTCGATTCCGAATCCGAGGCGCTCATCCAGGATGCGCTCGGTATTCTCATGGAAGGAAAGACAGTAATCGCGATCGCACACCGTCTCTCCACTATCATGCACATGGATCGCATCGTCGTTATCGAGAAAGGTCGTATCGCCGACGAAGGGACGCACAGCGAGCTTCTCGCACGCGAAGGTCTGTATCAGAAGCTCTGGAATATCCAGGCGGGAGGGTTTTTGAAGGAGGAGGAATAGTGAACCTTTTGGTGCGCGGTGAGGGGTTTGGTCACGCGTACTTTTCTGTTGAAAAGTCGCGCGACCCCGCCTCGCGCCGTCGCGCTCCGGCCTTCAAATCCCTGCTCCCGTCTTGCAGACGGGTGCGCCACCGGCCCATCGCTTCGCTCCGGTGCGCGGTGAGGGATTTGAACCCCCGGCCCTCTCTACGTCAAAGAGATGCTCTACCACTGAGCTAACCGCGCGTACCGGCACAATATAGCAGAAAGCGATTATTTTGGGTAGCATGCAGGTATGCAGATACTCCCGATATCAGACCCGCATGCAGTGGCATCGGCTACCTCGGTGGTGCGAGGTGGCGGAGTGGTACTCATGCCCACCGACACTTTGTATGCGCTCGCCGCGGATGCGACATCCGATGCGGCCGTGGATGCTGTGTATGCACTCAAGGGGCGCGACGAGAAGAAGCCCGTACACGCGCTCGTCGATTCGCTCAAGATGGCAGCGCAGTATGGCGAAGTGAGCGATGCGGCGCGTGCGCTCATCGAGCACGCGCCTGCGGGCAAGGTGACGCTCATTGTCGCCAAGAAGCCATCTTTCGTTTCGGGAATCGGCCGCGGCATCGATACCTTTGGATTCCGCATCCCTGATCACGCGCTCTGCCGCGACATCATTCGCGCATCAGGCGGGCCGCTCACTGCGACGAGCGCAAATCCGAGCGGCACCGCACCGTCTCTCTCTTTTGGCGGCACGCTTGCGGGCCTTGGTGCTACAGGACATTTGATCGCGCTCGCGCTGCATGGGGGCGACCTGCCGCATTCGGAAGCCTCGACCGTCGTCGACATGACAGGAGAAACGCCCCGCATCTTGCGCGCAGGTGCCGTAGACCCGACAACGCTCGGGCTGTGAGCGCAACTTTGACGAGCACCGGTACCCAGGTACACTGGGGTCACTTATCGTAATCACAGCTCTATGGAACAGCAGACAAAAAGTTGGTTGATCACCGGAGGTATCGCGCTTGCGATCATTCTCCTTGCCTGGTGGGGTATCGCGCAGCAGCGTCCGTCGGAAGTCGTCGGTACGGCCAACGACGAGGAAGAAAACATGATTGAGGATCTGGAAGAGGGGATGGAAACCGCCGCTGTCCCTGTCATCAAGAATGCCGAGATCGCGAGCGGAGAGACGGTGACAGCGAATGATCAGGCTGCGGGTGCGACTGTTGTGCTCGAACAGGCGACACTCAAGCGTCCGTCGTGGGTCGCTATCAAGGACACCAAGGATTGGGTCTTGGGAGCCGCGTGGTTTTATGCGAGTGGCGAGAATCTTTCGGTGCCGCTCTTGCGTGCCACGAAGCCGGGCGAGGTGTATCAGGCGGTCATCTTCGTCGACAATGGCGACAAGAAGTTTGATCGGCACGTCGACACGCTCCTCGTGAGCGCCGAGGGAGCGCCGGTGTCGTCGACGTTCCGCGCGGAGTAAGGGAAGTCGCATGAAAAAAGAGAAAGGCGGGGCCGCGTAGCGGCCCCGCCTCTTGTCTACTTAACTGCTCATGCGGCAATTTCTCGAGAACGTCTGGCAATGTGTTCCTTCACGATGTCGGCGTTCGGATCGATGATCGAGTACCACTCCTTCGCGGCCATCATCTCTCTCTGCGAGACAGAGAACACCGGCTGCACGCCGAGGTAGC
Organism: uncultured Candidatus Saccharibacteria bacterium; assembly: GCA_964595025.1. GTDB lineage: Bacteria > Patescibacteriota > Minisyncoccia > Phycocordibacterales > UBA2100 > UBA10103. The sequence goes on from CAZQNX010000042.1 coordinate 6,191, forward strand.
GCTGCATCGTGTCGGCAAACTTGATCGGCAGCGCCGTCTCTGCGACGACGACTGGTAGCTCCGGCTTCGTTTGCAAGACAACAGCCATGGCGACCGCCGTATGCGGGTCGATGAAGGCTCCGTATCGTTCGACTCTTTGTCGAGCCAGTCGACGCACGCGACGCGTCTTGCCCCGAAGATTTGAGGCATGTATGTCTTGCGGACGATCCTGTCGACGACAAGCGACGGTATCGAAGCTCCCGCGACGCGGGCGAGGACATGTGCAGAGACAGAAGGAAAGTCCTTGCCCTGCAAGGTGCCTAGGTCGATTCGCGGATAGTATTCGAGAACGAAGAGTCCGCCGTCTTTCGCGAGCCCACGGAGGAGCGTGCCGCGGAAGGAGACAGGGCCTTCGCCGCGTGTTGAGTAGTACTGCATCATCGTACCTGTTGCATGATATCGGTGCGGTGTTAGGGTGAGGGGAGAGTGCACAAATTTTTGTCGCTAGTTCAGACTGAACCATGGAGGTGTCAGATGACCCTGTACTTTCACACGCTGTTTGCAGTTCTCTATCTTATCGGGTTCGCGTGCGTCCCCGCTTCTTTTGCAGGCGATGGCACTAGCGAAGGAGCGTCACAACCGCTGTTCACCTTGGCGCCAAACGTCAAGGAAGGTATGCGAGCATGGCGGGCCATGGTGCAGCCAGAAAAGATTATCGTCACGCATCGTGTGACATGTTACGATGCAGAAGCTGCCCGCGCGGTCGCGCAGACTTTCCACCGTGGCGGCGCCGTGCGTGCGTGGACGCTCATCGGCATCGTGACGTGGCGCTCGACGTCATTC
>CAZQNX010000043.1:0-2584 GCA_964595025.1 uncultured Candidatus Saccharibacteria bacterium
CATCGTGGCCGAAATAGTACGGAGCAGCACTCCGCCCAAGCGATGGTCTGCGCGTCCGTGCGACGAGCACGATCCGCGTGCGGCCATTACCGAGTGGCGTGTCCTTGCGCGCGGCGCAGACATCGGTACCCCATTCTCGTACTTGTCGCTTGCACCGAAGACAGGGCGCACGCACCAGATACGCGTACACTGTGCGCACATGGGGCACCCTATCGTCGCCGATCATCTGTATGCGCCGGAGTATCCGCGGATACTCGGATTCACTCGGCCGGCACTCCATGCATACGCGATCGCATTCACTCGTGAGGATGGTACGCGAGCCGCATTCGAGGCGCCACTCCCAGAAGATTTCGTGCGCGGTTCTACATCGACAGGGGAGTGAGTGTCGCCTGTGGACAATGCTCTTGCATTCGTATTAGGAATTGCTAATATATTGTCATGGAGACAAAAGCGGTCTGCAAAGCTTTCGGCAATGAGGAGCGTGCTCGACTCGTTGCGTGCCTCGCGCGCGAACAGAGTGTCGGCGAACTCCTCGATCGGTGCTCGCTCGCTCAATCCGCGCTCTCGCAGCACCTAAGGGTGTTGCGCGATGCGGGAGCGATTGTCGCGCGCAGGGAGGGGAAGTATGTGCTCTATCGGGCACGCACCGAGGCCGTCCGTCTCGCAAAGCTCTTACTCGCGTATCCGCATAGATAAATGCTTATGAACACGAATGATCAGAAGAACGTCATTGTTTATTCAACGCCGACATGTCCGTACTGCGTCATGGCCAAGGAATTCTTTACGAAGGAAGGAGTCGCTTTCGAAGATGTCGATGTGAGCCGTGATCACGGTCGTGCCGTCGAGATGGTGCGCAAGAGCGGTCAGATGGGGGTGCCAGTCATCGACATAGGCGGCCAGATTGTCGTTGGATTCCGGCCCGATGTGTTCAGGCAGCTCCTTGTCGCGTAGTATGAAGCGCATCCTTATGGCAGGCAGTATTATTGTCGCAGTCGGACTCATTGCGGGTGCTTACTCGTGGAGCGGGCGCAGCGCGTCAGCGTCAGTACTTCTCGACGGTGCTGCATTCGCCGAGAAATATGCAGCCACCGAGGGCGCAGAGCTCGTCGATGTCCGCACGCCGGCCGAATATGCCGGAGGTGCCATGCCGGGCGCGCTTCTCATTGATTACACCGACCCTTCATTCGAGTCTGTTGTCGCGACGCTCGATACGTCCAAACCTTATTTCATCTACTGTCGCTCGGGTAATCGTTCGTCGCATGCCGCCGAGATCATGCGCGCGGCGGGTATCGAGCGGATATACGAGCTTCGCGGCGGTATCGCGTCCTATCCTCATCTTGCGGCGCAGCGCTAGTACATCACTACTCATCACAGAAAACAGAAATATGAACAAAACATTTTTCTTTACTCTCGCTCTCATCTTCATCGCAGTTGGCGCGCTCGGTATTGTGCAACGTGAGATGCGCGAAGCGTCCGACGACCTCTCCGTTCCACTTGCCGACGATCACCTCGCGGGGGAGAGCCTTCTCGCAACGACGGTGCCCTCTCTGATAAGCAACGAGGAGCGCGCAGTCATCAGTACGCAGTGACTTTCTTTCTCCATGAAGCCGGTTCATGTAATCGTCCGCGACACGATGCAGGATGGGTATGCCTATACACGCACTGCAGCAATGGGAAAATCGTTTGACCCAGAATTCCGCCCCGACCTCACGCCCCCCGAGATGCTCGCGCTCGGAGTCTTTGGCGGCGTGTATATGCGTGATTGCACTCGTGAATTTCCGCGTTCGTGGTTTACGCGTGCCCGTTTTCAAAAACAAGGGGAAAAGCCGAGCGCTCTGCTCAATCACTTTCGCGTACTCGCGAGTCAGCCACTCTCGGAATGGAGGCGCAAAGGCTGGGTGCATCCCGATGATCCCCGCGGGTGGTTTCAGTGGTATTGCCGTTACTACATGGGTCGCCGCGCGCCCATCGAAGATGCGCGACAAATAAAACGCTGGAAAGCTATCCGTCGGCACATTGGCCAACTTAAAAAGCACTGTGATGCCGGTGATTATTCGTGCCGCCCTGTGCAGCGGCAGGCACTTTTGCACTGGGCGTACGATAGTCGGAAGCTCTAGTGTACCTTGTTTTTCAAGAAGCACGCCGGGAGAGGACACCCATGTTGTCCACCGGGCATCGCGTTATTTTCCTAGTATGATAAGCGGATGAGTCATCCGCCGGTCGTCGCGTATTTCTCGATGGAGATCGCATTCGAGAACGAGGTTCCGAATTACGCCGGAGGTTTGGGTGTGCTTGCCGCCGACACGCTCCTCGCGGCGGCCGACATGGGCGAGCCTGTCGTCGGCATTTCGCTCTTGTATCATGTCGACGAGGATCCGATACGCGGCTTCGATGCGCGCCGCTTCTTCTCGCTACGCCCCGAAAGGATCTCTGTCGAGATCGAGGGCCGCGCGGTGCAGCTCGCCATCTGGGAGCATTTGTTTGTCGGTGCGACGGGTGGTACGGTGCCCGCCTATTTCTTGAGTGCGAATGTTCCCGAGAACGAACCATGGGATCGTGATCTCACGAAACATCTGTACGCGTC
>CAZQNX010000043.1:2594-2988 GCA_964595025.1 uncultured Candidatus Saccharibacteria bacterium
CCGATCGCTACACGCGCCTCGGGCAAGAGATCATCCTCGGCATCGGCGGCGTACGCGCACTCGAAGCGCTCGGCTACCCAGTCGCAAGCTACCATTTGAACGAAGGTCATGCCGCACTGGCGACGTTTGAGCTCCTTCGCCGCCACGAGGGCAATCATGATGCGGTGCGCTCGCTCGTTACCTTCACGACTCACACGCCCGTCCCTGCGGGGCATGATGCGTTCGATTATGAGCTCGCGGCCAATTCGCTCCACGAGCTGCTCCCGCCCGACGCACGCGCGTATGCTGGCGGATCACAGCTTGGCATGACGCCGCTCGCGCTGCACTTCTCCCGTCATGTGAATAGCGTCTCGGCGAAGCATCAAGAGGTCTGTCGTGAGATGTTTCCGGGTAT
>CAZQNX010000043.1:2998-3918 GCA_964595025.1 uncultured Candidatus Saccharibacteria bacterium
CCTGTGGAGAATGTCACGAACGGCATCTATGCGCCGCGCTGGGCAGGGGAGCACATGCGCGCGCTTTTCGATACGCATCTGCCAGGGTGGCAAGAGGAACCACGGGCGCTCCTCGATGCGCCGCACAGGCTTCCCGACGACGCGCTTGCTCGTGCGCGCCGCGACGAAGAAGAGGCACTGCTCTCGTGGATCAATCAGAACGAGCATTTCTTTGCCGTTTCGAATGTGTCACCCGACGACCTTCTCACGGTCGACGCGCTCACGATCGGATTCGCCCGGCGCACGGTGCCGTACAAGAGACCCGATCTCATCTTCCGTGATATCGAGCGCTTGGAGGCGATTGCCGGGCGTGGCGTGCAACTCATTTTCGCGAGCCGTTGTCATCCGGACGACCATTACTGTACGGATTTTCGTGCGCATCTTGCCACCTATGCCGAGCGGCTCCGCGGACGCATGAAGATCGTGCTCATTCCCGACTACGACCTCGCGATAGCGAAGCGCCTCGTCGCAGGATGCGATGTGTGGCTCAACAATCCAGTGCCGCCGCTCGAGGCGAGCGGGACGAGCGGCATGAAGGCCGCACTCAACGGCGCCCTCAATCTGTCGCTCCGCGACGGATGGTGGATCGAAGGCTTGGCGCGAGAGCCCGAGAGCGGGTGGGGATTCGGCGGTGAGCGTTTACCCGACTCGTCCGCACAGGATGCGCACGACAATGCTGCGCTGCTCGACGCGCTCGCCGAAGCAGTTTCCTGCTACTACGATCGCGGCGACGAATGGCTCTCTCGCATGAAGCATGCGATCGCTCTTGCAGGGCACTTCAATACGCATCGGCTCGTCGCCGAATACCGCGATAGGATTTGGTATATATGAGGTCGGGTGTGTGTCCTTTGCACCTGCTCGCGGAGCTGCTACGCTAGAGG
>CAZQNX010000043.1:3928-6893 GCA_964595025.1 uncultured Candidatus Saccharibacteria bacterium
ATCACATTCATATGCTGCCCAAGCCATTCATCTACGCCATCGCAGGAGCTATTGTCGTCGGCGGCGGGTATCTTGTCATGATCATGACTGGCACCGTGCCAGGTATGGAGGCAGTAGCACCTGTTGCGCAGGAGACACCAGTCTCGTTTGCCGAAAAGGTGCGCAGCGGCCAAGATCTTGAGTGCACGATTGCTGTATCCCAGTCGGGGGCGACCGTCTCGGGCACCATCCGCATCATGAAAAACGGAGACATGCGCGGCGATTTCACGTCGGTCGTGGCAGGACGCGAGATACCAAGCACGATCATGAAGAGAGGAGGATCGATGTATGTATGGGGTGACATGATGCCGCGCGGCATCAAGGCCCCTGCGACCGAGACGCCCGATATCCTCGCACCACTCACTGGCGGCATTGCCTCATACGAAACCGTACAGCACGAATGCCGCCCCTGGAGTGTGGATGAGAGTGTTTTCACCCTCCCCAAAGGGGTAGAGTTCTTCGAAGCGCCAGTCTTGTAGTCCTGCTCGCTATGAAAGTGCGTGCACGCGTGTTCCTCTGGCCTGGCCAGCAAGCGGCATGGCATTTTGCGCGCATTCCCGAAGACATATCAGCGCGCATCAAGAAAAAGCACGGCGCGAACGCGCGCGGGTGGGGGTCGCTCCCGGTGCGCGCGACGATAGGGAAGACGAGTTGGAACACATCTATTTTTCCCGACAAAAAATCCGGCACCTACCTTGTGCCACTCAAACTTGCTGTGCGTACGGCCGAAGGTATTGCGGCAGGGGATACGGTGAAGCTTATTGTTGAGATTCGCTTGGTCTAGGGTCCAGTGTGCTGTTCTGTTATACTCTCGTACATGTCTAAAATACTTCATCCCGAACCACAATCATCATCTCACTCCGTTACGAGCAATTGGCTGCGTGCGGCCGTGCTCGGCGCAAACGATGGTATCGTGTCTGTCGCGGCACTCGTTGTGGGTGTCGCGGGTGCCACGGAGCACGCGGGCACACTCCTTATTACCGGTGTCGCAGGCATGATATCCGGCTCGCTTTCCATGGCGGTGGGAGAATACGTTTCGGTCAGTAGTCAGCGCGATATCGAAGAAGTCTTGGTACACAAAGAGCGCCGCGAACTCGAAGAAAATCCCGAGGGCGAGCTCGAAGAACTTACTCGCATTTACGAAGGAAAAGGCGTTTCGCGCGAGACGGCAGAAACCGTTGCGCGCGAACTTACTGCTCACGATGCGCTTGCTGCACACCTCGAGGCTGAGCTGAAAATGGAAAAAGACGAATTCACCAATCCGTGGCATGCCGCGTTTGCATCGGGCTTTTCTTTTGTTGCGGGTGCCATCATTCCTGTGCTTGCTATCACCCTGCCCCCAAGCGATATGCGTGTGCCGGTTACCTTTGCTGCAGTTGGTTTGGCACTCGCGCTCACCGGCTATTTGAGCGCCAAGGTGAGCGATGCCCCGCTGTGGAGAGTAACGCTCCGCGTGGTTACGGGAGGTATCGTGGCCATGATAGTCACCTTTGGTATCGGTATGCTGTTTGGCGTCGCCACGGCGTAGTATGGGCGGAATAGTTTTTGCACTCTTTTACTGCGTAGGGTATTTCGTTGTGGCCCACCTCTCGTGCCTGTTTTTTGGTGCGGCACGTCCGCGCTTTGGCGCGGCTGCGGTGCGCTCAATGGCGACGATGGCGGTACTCATTATTGGTGTATTCTTGCTTGCCGACATGGTGCCGGATGCGGCGTTGGGTAATCGATTGCAGCACGGTATCGGCGGGGGAGTACTCGGTGTTCTTCTTTGTTTTCTCATTTTCTTTGATCAGCGTATCCCGGTGACTCGTTTCCAATTTTTTGTGTGGAGTGCACTTGTTGTGACAGGGCTCGGCGTCGCGAATGAACTCCTTGAATTTTTCGTCCAATCATATACGAACATGGTATTTGCCGCAGACCAGTTTGATACCTGGCGCGACTTCGCGAGTAACTCCGTCGGGATTGTTGTTGCGTCTCCGGTTGCAACTTATTTTTTGCGCAAGATATAATCCCTCTATGCACATTCCGCGACCGAACTCTCGTCAGGCCATTCCTCCCGAAGCGCAGTGCGTGTTTAAGGGCGTACTGTTTGATGTGTATCAGTGGGAGCAAGAGATGTTCGATGGCTCGCAGGAAACCTTCGAGCGACTGCGACGTGCAGACTCGGTAGGCGTGTTGCCGATACTTCCCGATGGCCGCATTCTCATAACGAGAGAAGAGCAGCCAGGTGCTCCTCCTTACATCGGCATTTTGGGCGGCCGGGTCGAAGCCGGCGAAACGCCCGACGCGGCGGCGCTTCGTGAGCTGCGCGAAGAGAGCGGCTATAGTGCAAAGACACTCGCGCTCTGGGATGCGCAACAGCCCGTCGCCAAGCTCGATTGGGCCGTCTACACATTTATCGCGAAAGGCGTCGAGAAGGCAGGTGAGCCACAGCTCGACGCGGGGGAGAAAGTCGAGTTAGTCACGGTGTCGCTCGATGAGCTCATCAAGCTCGTGGCCGCCGGCACATGCCCCCTGCATGAAGTTGCACCTCACTTTATCGAAGCTAAATGGAATCCTGCGAAGCGCGCTGAACTCGCCGAGCTTTTTAGCCCATTGCGCATATGAATATGCGGATCCATCCTGAAGTTCGTGTCGGTCATGTACATCTCACGGTCGCCGATCTGGAACGCTCGCTCCGTTTTTATCGCGATCTGCTTGGATTCGAGGTGACGACGTGGTACGGCGATTCGGCGGTATTCCTCTCGGCAGGCGGGTATCATCACCACATCGGGCTCAATACCTGGGCAGGGAGGGGTGCGCCGCCACCAGCGAAAGGTCACGCGGGCCTTTTTCATCACGCTCTCTTATATCCATCGCGCGGGGAGTTGGCAAAGGTCTTGCAGCGGCTCCTAGATGCCAAGTATCCGATTACTGGATACGCCGATCA
>CAZQNX010000044.1:0-4734 GCA_964595025.1 uncultured Candidatus Saccharibacteria bacterium
GTTGCCCCGAGCATCATGATCGACTCGTCGCCGAATTTCGTCTTAATCTCGTTGAGTGCGCGGTCGATGTCCTTGTCGGTACCTGTGCCTACTTGCTTGGGCGGGGCTTTCTGCTTCTTCGGGGCCATAGGGTTTTTCGATAAACGGATAAGGGGATACGTCAGTATAGCGGATTACTCGGTGGGTGCCATGGGCTGCGCCGCCGCTGCGGTATCTGTCGCATGGTCCGCGGCACCAGGCTCGACGAGTGCGGGTTGCGGAGCATAGACCAGCGTTACCGTACGGATCGTCGCGTTCCCGTACTTATCGGTTGCGCGCAAGACGATGCGGTTCTCGCCTTTGTGAAGGAGGAGTGGCTCGTCGAAGAATCCGTCCTCGGTGACGGGTATGGCGGCGCCATTCATCGTGAGCGACGAGATACGCAGAGCACTGCCTTGGATGCGGACAAATTGCTCGGATACCTCGAGCGGCGTTTCGTCTACCTGTATCTGGGGGCCAAAGACGATGCCGCGCGCCTCGAAGAGCCCGTACCCGACGACAATCATGAAGAAAAAGAGGAGGAGCGACCGCGATACGCGCGAAGAATAGGGGACCATACTAGCTTGCGGGCGTGTCATTTGCTCCCGCGGCGAGTTCGTCGGCGTTCCCGGCACCTATCACATCGCGCGGCTTGGCGCCGTCTGCGGGGCCGATGACCCCGCGGTCCTCGAGCAGGTCCATCAGGCGCGCCGCGCGCGCATAGCCCACGCCGAGCTTGCGCTGCAGGTACGAGGTCGATGCCTTTCCCGCTTCGATGACGGTCTTCTTCGCATCCGAATAGCTCATCATCCTCCTCGTCTCCCATGCTGTCGCCCATCGACGCGAAGATCGGGTCGTTGCTGCGCTGCGCGCCCTCTTCGAAATTGATTTCGCTCGGAAGCGATCCTTCTGCCTGCTTCGCGATATGCGCGATGACGCGCTTGAGCTCGTCTTCGGATATGTAGGCCGCTTGCACGCGTCGTGGTTTCGACATTTCTCCCGAAAGGAAGAGCATGTCGCCCGCACCCAAGAGCTTCTCGGCGCCGCTACCATCGAGAATCGTACGCGAGTCTATCTGTGAGGCGACTTGGAGCGCGACGCGCGAGGGGATGTTCGCCTTGATGAGCCCGGTGATGACCTTCACGCTTGGTCGCTGTGTCGAGAGTACGAGGTGGATGCCGACGGCACGGCTCATCTGTGCCAGGCGTACGATGCCACCTTCGAGCTCGCGCGGGTACGTCTGCATGATGTCGGCGAGCTCGTCGATCATGAGTACGATGTAGGGCATGGCCTCGGGCAGGGGCTTATCCGGGTCGGCGCCGTTCTTCGCGGCCTTCTCAAGCGCAGGCGCGAGTACGCTCTGGTGATAGCTCGCGATATCGCGTACGCGCTCGGTCTCCAATATGTTGTATCTTCGATCCATCTCCTTGGCGAGCCACTTGAGAGCGAGGATGGCTTTTTTGGCATCGGTAATGACGGGGGTGAGCAAGTGGGGGATGGAATTATAGAGCGTGAGCTCGACGCGCTTCGGGTCGATCATGATGAAACGCAAGCGCTCTGGCCCGCAGCGATACAGGAGCGAGACGACGAAGTTGTGGATGGTGACAGATTTGCCCGAGCCGGTGGTACCGGCAACGAGGAGGTGCGGCATCTTGGCGAGGTCGGCGAATTGCGCCTGGCCGGTGATCGTGCGCCCGAGCGCCATCATGAGCGGCTTGTCGCTTGCGGCGAAGCCTTCGTCGCCGAGGAGCGGCCCGAGACCGAGCGTCGTGCGCGCGATATTGGGCACTTCGATACCCACGAGCGATTTGCCGGGGATAGGAGCTTCGATGCGGAGCGGGGAAGCGGCGAGCGCAAGCTCGAGGTTGCTCTGCAAGGCGACTATCTTTGCGAGCCGCACGCCCTCGGCGGGCTTCATCGAATATCGCGTGACAGTGGGGCCGATCGAGGCTTCGTCCATTTCCACCTGGATGCCAAAATTTTGCAGCGTCCGCTTGATGATATTCATGTTTGCCTTCACGTCGCCGACCTCGGGTTTCCCCTTGTTCTTGGCGAGGAGCGAAAGCGGCGGCGGGGTGTAGGCAGCACCCAGGTGCGCGGCGATAGGGAAGCCATCGTGCGCATCGTCGCCCTGCGACATCTCCTGGATGCGTGGGGCCTTCTCTTTTGCGGGAGCCGGTGCGGACTCGGCGGGCTCTTCTGCAGCGGGCTCGGGTGTCTTGGGTGCGGCGACGGTCTCTTCGGTGTCGTCGGCCGAGATGCCGGTGATCGTCGGTGTGTGAGCAGGCTCGGCATCGTCGGCGGGCGAGCGGCGGGCGAGTGTATCTTTCAGGCCGGCGATGAGGCTCGCGATGTGAATATCAAACGAGACAACGAGTGATGAGATAGCAAATGCGAGTAAGAAGAAGACCGTCGCGGTCGTATCGAATGCCGAAAGTATGGGGCGCGAGATGATATCGCCCAAGGCGCCGCCGCGTGTGGGAAATGCGACGCTCACCATGGCAAGCGCGGAGAGAAGGAAGATGGTCATACTGACGCCTTGCACCCAGCCGAGCCTGCGCTCAAGCGAGCGCACGGTCGCGATAGCAAGGAGGAAGAGCGAGAGCGGGAGGAGGATGTACCCGATACCAAAGACCCACGAAAGCGTGGCGAATGCCGCTGCGCCGAATGCACCGCCCACACCCAGAAGTGCCATCACGAGGAACCCGGAGACCGCGATCAAGAATATCGCCGCCACCCCGCGCAGAGCCTCGTGGCTTATTGCGGACAACATTCCCGGGCTTTCTTCTGCAGCACGTTTTTTTCCGTGCGTTGACTGCTTCTTTCCGTTCCCGTTTCGTGCCATGGGGCACATTGTACCACGCATTCCTGCAAGTGGCCGATACGAAACGAGCGCCGAGTTGTGCGCCAAAAGACACATAAGAGACAGTGTGGTATAGCGCGGGGACAGACTTGCCAAACGAACAAGTCCGTTATACAATAGGACATAAGAAACAAAAAGACACAGGCCTATTTCCGTACAAAAAGAACAAACAAAGGACATACTATGGACTGCCAAAAAGACATACAGAAAAATGAGGGTATAGTAAAGTTTGTTGAGAGCCAGGCAACAAAAACGAATCCCTTTGGCGATAATCGTGTCGGAGAAAGGGCCTATCGTCGGGCAGAGAGGATCAGTGCCGCGGTCTTCCTCCTCACGCTTCATGTGTCCGATACAGAGCCGCTGCGCACGAGGGCGCGCGCGGCGTCGCTTGAGCTCCTCGATGCAGTGCTCGCTATGCGAGCCGAAATGCGCTCGAATAACAGCGAAAAGATAACGCGCCTCAAGGTGCTTGTGCGCGAGCTCATATCCCTCGTTCGCATGCTTGCGGTCGCGGGACTGGTGTCGTTCCAAAATGCGTCCGTTATCACGGAAGCACTCGATGAGCTTTCAGGATTTATTTTCGCATCACAGCGCTCAAATCTTTCTGAATCGGCGAGTTTCAGTAAAGAAGATTTTCTCGACACGCGAGAACAGCACCTCGCGTCCAATAAAGTTTCTGTACCAGAAGCGTACGATTATGCTCGACAAGAACATCGAACAGAGAAGATAAAAGACAATACCTACGACCAAAACATAAAGACGGAAATAAAAGGACACGAAAAGACACGTCTTAATGGTCGCACACAGGCTATCCTCGAGGTCTTGCGCACGGGCGGGGAGCTTGGCATCAGAGATGTCGCGTCCCAATTGCCCGAATTTAGCGAAAAGATGATCCAGCGTGAGCTTGCCGCTCTCGTGGAGAAGGGGACAGTGAAGAAATTGGGCGAAAAGCGCTGGAGCCGCTACGCGATCGTGGGCGCATAATTCCCTGTGTTGGTAAGGTTTTTCCGATTGACTCGTCTCATCCTCTAGAGTATCCTGCCCTCTGGAGCCTGCCAAAAGGCCGCGTATTCGCGCGGTTTCTTTTCACAGGTTATCCACAAAGGGGTGTATGGCGACACTCGTGCCGCCTTGCTCTTCGTACTATACTTATCTGTGATGCCGTCATGCGACGGTATTGCGTAGTACGAGGCTTCGTCCTCTCACGCGGTTCTTTGATAATCGAATAGGTAGAAAAAACAAAGGAGCTCACACCTCCCGCGCGCCCCGCTCATTGTCGGGCACGCGTCCGCGCGAAAGAAATTCCAGTCATGTCTGCGTGTCTGTCGCGGTACTTCCTTCTTGCTGCTACTCCTGCGCTTTCGCTCACTATTAGTAGCGGGTCGCGGGTTAGCAAAATTATCAGTTGCGCGCGCTCGCAAGAGTGCGTCGCAATCAGTACCTGCGCTTCTGTCGAAAGAGCGCAGCGTACGCTCGGCTCACCTATACATCTATATAGATGTATATGCAGAGAGAGAAAGGTCAAACAAAAAAATTACGAAAGCTATGAGTACATTAGCAACAAAGAATGTTGCGGCTGTGCTTGCGGCTGTCGCTTTGGCGCTCGGCGTCTCGTTCACTTTTGCCTCTCCGGCAAAGGCTGATGCGATCTCCGATCTTCAGGCACAGGTGCAGGCGCTTCTCGCACAGATTGCATCGATCCAGGGTGGTTCTACGACCACCACGAGCACTTCGTGCTTCACGTTCACTCGCAATCACCAGATGGGTGACAAGGGTGGTGAGGTCATGGAGATCCAGAAGTTCCTCAACACGCATGGTGCAGTAGTCGCCGCCTCGGGCGCTGGCTCTGCAGG
>CAZQNX010000044.1:4834-6764 GCA_964595025.1 uncultured Candidatus Saccharibacteria bacterium
TCACGGTCATGCGCACGGGTCCGGCACTCGACGCAGCCTTCACGGGCGGCGGCGTCATCGTTCTCGATGAAGCTGGCGTGCAGCTCGGCGTGCAGCGCACCTTCAACAGCGACCACACGGTCGTTGCGGGTGATCCGTTCACGATGAACCCTGGTCAGACCAAGACCCTCACGGTCGCTGGCAACTTCACCACGGGTCCGAACACCTACTCTGGTCAGGTCGTCTCTGTCACGGTCACGGGCATCAACACCTCGGCACCGGTCGCAGGCGTCCTCCCAATAACGGGTGCTTCGCACACGCTCAACGGCACGCTCACCATCGGATCGGTGACGACACAGCTCTCATCGTTCGATCCTGGCAATGCCCAGACGAAGAACATCGGTGATACGGGCGTGAAGTTCACGGGTGTCCGCTTCACCGCGGGCTCTGTCGAGGACCTCAAGCTCTACTCGGTGCGCTTCCGCCTCAACGGCTCTGTCTCGTCTGGTGATCTCACCAACGTGAAGGGCGTCGTCGATGGCACGATGTATCCGGCAACGGTTTCGACCGACGGCCGCTACTACACCGTGTCTATTCCGGGCGGCCTCCTCATCCAGAAGGGCTTCTCGAAGGACATCTATCTCCAGGGTGACATCACGGGCAGCAATGCCTCTGGTCGCGTCGTGGAGTTCGACATCGATCGCACGACCGATGTCTACATCGTTGGTCAGACCTACGGCTACGGCGTCGCGCCGGCTGCTGGCGTCTCGGCGCTCCTCTCGGGCACCACGCACGCTACGGCCATCACGAGCAGCCAGCCGTGGTTCCAGGGTTCGACGGTCTCTATCTCGGGCGCTTCGGTCACCACGATCGGCAAGGCAAACGAGGTTGCAGCCCAGAACATCGCAGTAAACGTCCCGAACCAGGTGCTCGGCGGTTTTGCCACCGACATCAAGGGTGAGGGTCTCACGGTCCAGCAGATGGTCTTCACCGTCGCGTCGTCTTCGACGACTGGCGGTGCCGCTCACACCAATGTCACCCACCTTGTTGCGAAACGTGCCGGCGTCGCGGGTCCTGTCGATCAGGTCGGCTCCACGCTCACCTTCACCAACTCGGTGACCTTCCCGGTCGCTCGCGCGGTGTACACCCTCAAGGGTAAGGTGCACGCAAGCACGGCCAACAACTCGACCATCAGTATCTCAACCGATCCTGCTGGCGGTAACTGGACAGGTGTGACTGGTCAGACGACGGGTAACACGATAGCACTCACGGGTTCTGGTAACTTCACCATGAACACGATGACAGTCCGCACGGCGACGCTCGCGGCGTCTGTCTCGGCCACTCCGGCTGCGCAGACGATCGTGGCAGGTTCGCAGGACGTTCTCTTCGCGAACCTTCAGCTCGACGCATCGCAGTCGGGTGAGGATATCCGCGTCTCAAACCTCCCGACGACCATTACGGCGACTTCGACTGGCTTGCTCGCGCATCTCACAAGCTGCCGCGTGTATGACGGTTCCACCTCGCTTACAACTGGTTCCAACGTCATGAATCCAACGGCGGCGGCAACCACCTTCACCTTCGATAACTCGATCACTGTCACCAAGGGTACAGTGAAGACACTCGGCGTGAAGTGTAATGTCTCGTCTTCGGCTCCAAACACGACGACCTACAAGATAGGCCTGACGGACACCTCGGGTGTCATCTCCGGTCTTAACGCAACAGGCGTTACCTCGTCGAACTCTGTCAGCGTCTCGGGCGTGACCAATCTCGGTCAGCTCATGACTATTGGCACAGCTTCGCTCGCGGTCTCGCTTGACTCGTCGTCTCCGTCTGCGGTCATCGCAGCTGGTGGTACGACTGGCGTTACGCTCGGCGTGTACAAGTTCCGCGCATCTAACGATGCAGTGAATCTCCAGCGCGTCGGTCTCAAGATCGACGGCAATACAGCTTC
>CAZQNX010000045.1:0-6758 GCA_964595025.1 uncultured Candidatus Saccharibacteria bacterium
GAGAGTTCTATCTGTGTGCCGAATTCTCCCTCATCCTGCACGCGGTCGACGGCTTGCCTGTTGTATTGAATCGAGATGATCGAACCCATGCCATGGGGCGTGCCGCGACGATTGACGCGTATCGCGGATTTCTTCTCGATAACGCCGCTTATGATGCTTGCGCCGACGAGATGTTCGTCGTGCTTACTCGAGAAGACCTTGAGTATCTTGGCCGAACCGCGCACATGCACCACTTCGCGCTTGGGTGCCTTTTCGCGCAGAAGCTCGGTGAGGCGCTCGGTGAGCTTGTAGATAATCGAGAAGTGCTCGATGGAAACTCCGCGCTCGATAGCAAAGCTCTCTGCGGCGCGTTCGACCCCGACATTGAATCCGATGATTGCGGCCGCGGAGATATTTTTTGCCGGTATGGCCGCCGCGAGCGCAGCCTTCACATCGTTCTCGGAAATGTCTCCGATGCCCGCGTGCACGAGGGAGAGCGCGGTGAATTCGTCGCCGACTTTCGGAAGCTCAACCATGAGTGCATCGAGCGAACCTTGCGTGTCGACACGGATGATCACCGGAAGCCGGAAGCGGCCGTCCTCGGCAGAGCCACCCAGGGTGACGAGGGGTGGTGGCACGAACGCCGTGCGTGCCATCTCGGCCTCTTTCTTGGATATGTGCGTACGGAATTCTGCGCCGACAGCAGGAAGCTCGTCGAATCCGACGAGTGTCACGGGTTTTGAGAAGGTTGCCTCGGAAAGCTTTGCGCCGAGGTGATCTTCCATGATCCGAATAGGTGCGAGTGCACATCCTGCCGAGACAAATTCGCCCGAGCGCATCGTGCCATCGCGGATAATGAGCGTTGCCGCAATGCCGCGCTTCGGGTCGCGGTGCGCCTCGACGACGTACCCCGTCGCCGGAGCATCCGGCGAACCTTTCAGCTCTTGAACCTCGGCAAGGAGTAAAACAAGATCGAGAAGCTGTGGAATGCCTGCGCCCGTCTTTGCTGATATCGCGACCCAGGGGATATCGCCACCGAGCTGCTCCAAGAACACCTCTTTCTCGAGGAGACTTGCCTGCGTGCGCGAGAGATCGGCATTGGGCTTGTCTATCTTGTTGATGGCGACAATGAAAGGCGTTCCGGCGGCGCGGATAGAAGCGAGCGCCTCGAGCGTTTGTGCCTTGACACCATCATCTGCCGCGACGACGAGGATGGCGATGTCGGCAATCTTCGCCCCGCGTGCGCGGATAGCTTGGAATGCGGCATGGCCGGGCGTATCGATGAACGTGATGCGCTTTTTCGCGCCCTCGTGCTCATGCTCTACCTCGTACGCAGCGACGTGCTGCGTGATACCGCCCGCTTCGCCAGCGACGACATTCGTGTGGCGGATGAAATCGAGGAGTGTCGATTTACCGTGGTCGACATGGCCCAAAACGGCGACGATCGGCGGACGTGTGATAGAAGCAGCCATAAGTGTGAGCGCGAGACATACGCGAGTGGGGCCATCATACGTCTTTTTTGCCCTCTTTGCAAAAGCATGGTCTCCATCGCACAATGCACGCATGTGGTTTGGCACGACACGCACCTATCTCGATCACGCGGCCGCAACGCCTGTGTGTGCAGAAGCGCAGAAAGCCATGCGGGCCTCTGCGAACATATATGGAAATCCTGGTGCCATACACGCGGAAGGCGCGGCTGCGAAACGGGTACTCGAGGACGCGCGCGCGGCTATCGCGCACGAGCTCGCAGCCAAGCCGCGCCAGATCGTGTTCGTCTCGGGCAGTACCGAGGGAAATAATCTAGCGATACTCGGTATCGCGCACAAGCTTCTGCGTACGCGCCCCGATCTCGCGGGGACGCATTGGGTGACGAGTGCAATCGAACATCCCTCGGTGCTCGAAAGTTTTGGCGAGATAGAACGGCTCGGCGGTGCCGTTGCGCACGTCCTCCATGATGAGGAGGGATTCATCCGCGAAGATGCGCTCGCGCGCGCGATGCGCGATGACACCCTGCTCGTATCGGTAGGGTGGGCGAATCACGAGATCGGTACGGTGCAAGATATCCGCGCGCTCGCGCGCGCGGCACGTTCGCGTGCGCGCGGGGTGCTTTTTCATACCGACATGGGGCAGGCGCCGCTCTTCAAGGTGCCGCATGTGCACACGCTCGGGGTCGATCTTGCAACGCTCGGTTCGGGCAAGCTCTATGGGCCGCGGGGTATCGGCGCACTCTTTGTCGGGAATCGAGCAGAGCTGGCATCGCATACCTTTGGCGGCAGTCAGGAGCGTGGACTGCGCGCGGGAACAGAAGATCCAATACTTGCGGCAGGTTTTGCCGCAGCGCTCCATGCGCGCGGATCGCTACGCACGAGCGAAACGACACGGCTTACCTCGATACGCGCACACTGCATCGAGAAGCTCACGAGCGGGATACCCACCTGTGTCATCAATGGGACGGAGGAGCGGGCACTGCCTCATATAATCAACGTCTCTATTCCAGACATACAGGCAGAGTATGTCGTCCTCGCGCTCGACAAGGAAGGTTTTGCGCTCTCGACTCGCAGTGCTTGTGCCGCGGCGGAGGGGATATCCCATGTCGTTGCTGCGCTCGAGAGAGACAGCGATGCATCATCCTGGCGCCCCCGCAATACGCTTCGCATCTCCCTGGGCACCGAGACGACGATGCGCGATATGGAGCGTTTCTTGATGTGTCTTGTCCGGATTGTCGCGCGATAGGCCCATGGTATAGTGGCGGCATGGATATTGAGCAGCTCAACAAATCCCAGATTGTGCTGCTCACGCTCTTGGTGAGCTTTGTCACCTCTATCGCGACAGGCATCGTCACTGTCTCCCTGATGCAGCAAGCACCACCAGCGATAACGCAGACGGTAAATCGCGTAGTTGAGCGTACGGTCGAGAAGGTCGTGCCCGGCCAGGAGGCCGCGGTGGCAGCACCCATCACGAAGACGGAGACCGTCATCATCAAAGAATCCGACACGATAGCGCGTGCCGTCACTGGAGTGACGCCCTCGATCGTCCGCGCGTACAGCATGAGCGCAGAGGCCCCCGTCTTTCTGTCACTCGGTGTTGTTGTCTCGAACGCGGGTATCATCGCTGTTGATGCATCGGCACTGGGCGAGAGGCCCGAAGCGATCATCGAAGTGGGTTCGGGTATCCGTATCCGCGGTTCCGTGATTGCGCGGAGCGCCGAGAGCGGTCTCGCGTTTCTCTCTACCGCGACCTCGACCGATGACGGCAAAACAGTGCCTGCATGGAAGCCCCTTGCCCGCGCGACAAAAATTCCTGTCCTCGGAGAAACCATCGTCGCCCTTTCGGGGAAGACCGCTCTCCGCGTAGCCCAGGGCATACTGGCCTCGACAGAAAGCGTCGGGGGAGAGAGCTCCCTCCAGTTCCTTGAGACCGACATTGCCGAAAGTGCCTCAATGCCGGGGATGATTCTTATTGATACGGATGGGGGCGCAATCGGGGTCAGTACCGGCGTCTCGCGTGCGCGCGGCAGCGCCGTCTTCATCTCTGGCGAGAGCCTTACCCCACCCAAGGCAAGTCCGGCGCAGTAGACTGACAAACTTGACAGTACATGGTATAATATTATCCTGGTACTAAAGAAAGAAAAAAGTCCTTATGTCGACACCTTTCAATAATTACACCACCAAGGCAAAGGAGGCGATTCATCGCGCGCATCAGCTCGCGGTCGAGCGTGGCCATAATCAGGTCTCCACGCTCCATCTCCTTGCCTCGCTCATCATGCAGGAAGAGACGATGGTGCTCCCAATGCTCGACCAGACCGAGGTCGATGTCGCGCACCTCACCGACGCGGTACTTGAGCTCATCGAGGGCACGAGCGGGAATACGGCGGTCTCACCGAGTTTCCAACTCTACCTCACGCCGGAGCTCGTCCGCGTCTTCGAAGCTGCACCCCGCATCGCTGCATCGTTCAACGATCAGTTCGTCTCGCCGGAGCACCTCCTCCTCGGCATCGCCGAGAATCCCGGCCCTGCTGCCGACACCTTGGTGCAATTCCGTATCGATCGTACCGCACTCGCGCGAGTCCTTACCGACATCAAGGAGGGCAAAGTGCGCGGTGATGTCGAGGGCGACAAGAAGCCGCGCGCCCTCGCGCGTTTTGCCCGCTCACTCACCGAGCGCGCCAAGGAGAATAAGCTCGATCCCGTCATTGGTCGCGACACCGAGATTACCCGCGTGATTCAGATTCTCTCGCGCCGCACGAAGAACAATCCGGTTCTGATCGGCGAAGCAGGCGTCGGCAAGACGGCTGTTGCCGAAGGCTTGGCTCTCCGCATGGCAAGTGGTGATGTCCCTGAATCGCTCCGCGGGAAGGAGTTGATCCAGCTTGATCTCGGTCTCCTTATTGCCGGCACCAAGTATCGCGGCGAATTCGAGGAGCGCCTGAAGCAGGTGATGAAAGAGGTGGAGCGCTCCGAGGGCAAGATCATCCTTTTTGTCGACGAGATGCACACACTCGTCGGTGCGGGCGCTGCCGAAGGATCGATGGATGCTTCGAATATGCTCAAGCCCGCCTTGGCACGCGGCGAGATACGCATCATCGGCGCCACGACGCTCAAGGAATACCAGAAACACATCGAGCATGATCCTGCGCTCACACGTCGCTTCCAGCCAGTGTATGTCAATGAGCCGACGATCGATGACACCGTCGCGATTCTGCGCGGTCTCAAGGAGCGTTACGAGCTCTACCATGGCGTGCACATCACCGACGACGCGATCATCGCGGCCGTCCAGCTTTCCTCGCGCTACATCACCGAGCGATTCTTGCCCGACAAGGCCATCGATCTGATCGACGAAGCTGCTTCGGCGCTCCGCCTTTCGCTCGAAAACAAGCCTCCGCAGCTCGAAGAGGCGCACCGCAAGGTGACTCGCCTGGAGATTGAGAAAGAGGCCCTCAAGAAAGAAGCCGAGGCTGGCGTCGAGAAGGCGCAAGAGCGTGTCAAGATGATCGAGAAAGAGATTGCCGATCTGCGCGACGGCACGCGCGAACTCGAGCTCAAGTGGAAGAATGAAAAAGAGACACTCACCGAGATCAAGGAAGCGAAGGCAGAGCTTGAGCGCGCGCGTCTCGAAGCCGATGCTTCCGAAGCTCGTGGCGATCTCACGAAGACTGCCGAGGTGCGCTACGCGAAGATCCCGACGCTTGAGAAGGAGATAGAGGTCGCGACGAAGCGCCTCAAGAAGTTGCAGCAGACCCGCCGCGTCTTGCGCGAAGATATCACGAGCGAAGACATCGCTGGTGTCGTATCGCGGTGGACGGGCGTGCCCGTCTCACGGATGCTCGAAGAAGAAGCCGAAAAACTTTCGCGCATGGACGAGGAGCTCAAGAAGCGCATCGTGGGTCAAGACGAAGCGGTAGAGAAGATCGCGGATGCAATACGCCGTTCGCGTGCCGGTATCAGCGATCCACATCGCCCAGTGGGCTCGTTCCTCTTCCTCGGGCCTACGGGTGTCGGCAAGACAGAGCTCACCAAGGCACTTGCATCGTTTCTCTTCAACAGTGATTCGGCCCTCATCCGCGTGGATATGTCGGAATACATGGAGAAGCATGCGGTCTCAAAGATCATCGGCTCGCCGCCGGGGTATGTGGGCCACGACGAGGGCGGCGGACTCACCGAGCTCGTGCGTCATCGCCCCTATTCCGTCGTCCTCTTCGACGAGATCGAGAAGGCGCACCCCGAAGTCTTCAACATCCTCCTACAGGTCTTGGACAACGGCCGCCTTACTGACGCCAAGGGTCGCGTCGTGAATTTCAAGAACACCGTCATCATTCTCACCTCAAACATTGGGGCGCAGTATATCGACAAGCTCTCGGGGCTCGGCTTTGGCAGCAATGGCTCACAGGGCACCGACAGCGAGCGCTATGATCAGGCGAAAGGAAAGGTGATGGACGCGCTCAAAGAGTTCTTCCGTCCTGAATTCTTGAACCGCCTCGACGAGATTATTGTCTTCAACATCCTCTCGCAGGCGCACATGCGCGATATCGTCCGCATGCAGGTAGATATCGTCGCGAAACGACTTGAAGAGAAGGGCATTTCGCTTGCCGTTTCAGAAGCAGCGCTTGATGAGCTTGGCAAGGAGGGTTACAACCCGCAGTATGGCGCACGCCCGCTCAAGCGTCTCATCCAGACCAAGATCATGACACCGATAGCAAATATGATGGTCGCCCGCGGCGTGCTCGAAGGCGGTTCGGTCAAGGTAGATTATCGGGCTGATGCAGGGGCCGATAGCAAGGGCGACTTCACGTTCGACGTGCGCAAGGGGCCGGAGAGGGAACGAGGATTGAAGACGCGGGCAAAGAGCGTCACTCGATAGCCCACGTTTTGCCGAACGTGATGTCTTGTTGTATGGTACCCAGAGATGGCATCAAACCGACAGGAGAGACGAGATGCACTTCGAAGTTCTTGAAGAAGCCTTGCTCACCAAGGGGGTATTCCTCGAGATTACCGCACTAGACGTTTCCTGGGCAGCGGCTCTTGTGGGCCCCCGAGGAAAAATACTCGTGCCGACAATTGTTCACCACGAGATGCTGAATGTCCTCGCCGGAATTGAGCATACACTCGGCGGCGTACGTCGGCGTGGCACTTCCTTGCGCGGCCGCGAGACGACGGCGCTCAAGATACTGATAGGCCTTGAGGTGACGATTGATATCCGCCGCACGGGAACGCGAGCATACGCGGTGAAATTTTGGGCACCACAAGAGCGAATCCCAGAAACCGCGCTTGCATTCACCGATG
>CAZQNX010000046.1:0-6592 GCA_964595025.1 uncultured Candidatus Saccharibacteria bacterium
TGCGTCTTTTGCTTCTTTATTTTTTCTACCGCAATCGCAACGTCTATTCTTTCTTCCCCACCGCGCCACACGGTGCCAATTTCAAAAATCTTTACCTGCGCGAGCCCCAACAAGTCCTTGTTGCGCACGTTGCGCTCAAGTGCTTCCTGCAGTCCAGTGGTAAGTGTGCTGCGCAAAAAGGGCTTATCGCCGCCTATCTTGTTCGAAACCGCACGTTCGCCCTTTTCGGCAAACACGCTCGTAAATACTTCGGAAAAACCTTGCGACACCAAGTATTCTCTGACGGCCTCCCATTTCTCACCCGGAGGGCTCCCCTCCGTATTTTTCTGCGACATTTCGAGTCTTTCTGGCGGCACTTTGTCGTATCCGACAATGCGTCCGACTTCCTCGATGAGATCTTCGGCAATCTCGATATCGAGCCGCTCCCATGGTACCTGCACTACAAAGGTCGGTCCTTTGTATTCGTGCACGAGGCCGAGGCGCGAGAAGACGGTGGATACTTCTTCGGCAGAGAGCACGAGGCCAAGTGTTCGATTGATGTGCTCGAGCGATACCTCGACCACTCGCGCAGTAGGCAGCCGTGGATACACATCGACAACGCCGACCAATTCCCCACCAGCTACTTGGCGCACGAGTTCGGCAAACGCGCGCATGCCATGTGCAGCAAGCTCGGGCGAGAGCACCTGCTCGAAGCGCTGTGTCGCATCGGTGCGGAATTTGAGCGCACGCGACGTCTGTCGCAAAGATGGACCGTCGAAGTTCGCCGATTCGAGAATGAGGTCGGTCGTTGTGTCAGACACGCCACTTTCCTTCCCGCCCTTCACGCCTGCGACACCGAGCGGCTCGTCGGTGTGGCCATCGGCAATCATGAGCATGCTCGGTGTGAGTACCTGCTCTTTGTCATCGAGCGTCACGAGCGTTTCGCCCTCATGCGCGAGGCGCACGCGGATAGCATACGCGTCATCTTTTTTGGTTCTCTTCCCCGCATCAAACGCGTGGAGCGGCTGCCCGATATTAAACATCACGAAATTGGCCGCATCCACCACGTTGTTGATGCTCTTTTGCCCTATCGATTCAAGCCGCGCAACGAGCCACGCCGGCGAAGGGCCGACCGTGGCCCCGCGAATATATGCGCCAATGTAGCGGCAACAAAGGCGTGGATCATCTATAACTATCGAGAGCTCGTCTGTCGGCTTCTCGCCGATGATCGAGAGCGGGAGCGTGTGCGGATGCTCCTTGAGCGGCATATTGAGTATCGCCGACAGTTCCTTGGCGATACCGAGATGCGAGAGGCAATCGTGCCCGCGATTAGCGGTAATCTTTACGTCGAGAATATCGCCCTCGACGGACTCGATCTCAAATGCGTGGAATGTGAGTGCATCGGCAATCTGCTCTGCAGTGGGCAGTTCGGTATCAAAAAATGTTTGGAGCCAATTGCGAGAGATTTTCATATCAGAATTGATTGATGAATCGCAAATCGGCCGAGTGCATCAGGCGCACATCATCGATGCTCCACTTGAGCATGGCGAGGCGGTCGAGCCCGAAGCCGAAGGCGAAGCCACGATACTTGTCTGCGTCGACACCGCAATTCTTGAGCACGTTCGGATGCACCATACCCGCGCCGCCCATCTCTATCCACTTGTCGCGCAACTTCTCGGGCACATGCTCGCCCACCAAGCGCATGTCCACCTCGACGCTCGGCTCGGTAAACGGGAAGAAACTCGGGCGGAAGCGAATCTCGACGGCCGCACCGCCGAAGAGTTCTTTGAAAAACCGTGCAAGCGTACCCTTGAGGTGTGCCATAGAAATATCTTCACCCACCGCAAGTGCTTCTATTTGAAAAAACTCTGCTTCGTGGGTCATGTCGGTGGCCTCGTTGCGAAAGACCTTGCCCGGTACGATGATGCGATACGGCGGCTGGACGCCTTTTTTCATCTGGTCTTCCATAAAACGAATTTGCACGCTCGAGGTATGGGTGCGCAACACCTTTCCCTCCTCGTCCTTGATAAAGAACGTATCTTGCATGTCGCGCGCCGGATGGTCCTTGGGCACGTTGAGCGCATCGAAGTTGTGCCATTCGTCCTCGAGCAGTGGGCCTTCGGCGACCGAGAATCCCATCCCCGCGAAGATGCGGGTAGACTCGGCGATGAGCTGCGTGATGGGATGCACATGCCCGCGTTCCATATCCGTAGAGTATACCCGCCACCCGCACCCGAAGGAAGACATGGGGCTGGGAGGTGTCACCTCCCAGAGCTATAATTATGGCCAGTTTCGTGGTATAATTCCGGTCATTACGGTATGGAAACCGCCGTCTACATACTGCTGTTCATCTCGCTCTACGTCGAGGTGTTCATGCTCATCGTCTTCTTGGAGTATGTCGCGCGGCGGCCGCTGCTAGCGGCCGCGCACGCCGCAGTATTGCCGCGCGTTGGCATCATCGTCCCCTGCTACAACGAAGCCGCTGGTATCGAGGAAACGCTGCGCTCGCTCGTGGCACTCGACTACCCGCGCGAGAAGCTCGACATCGTCGTCGTCGACGATGGTTCGACCGACGACACACTCGCGCGTGCGCGCGCGTTTGAGCCGCACGTCCGCGTCTTCTCGAAAGCAAACGGCGGCAAGCACACTGCAATGAATCTCGGACTCGCCCAGATAGATGCGGAAATCGTCGGGTGTCTCGACGCGGATTCGGTCGTACGACCCGACGCACTCCTGCAGATCGTCGCTGCGTTCGCCGAGGATCGCATAGGGGCCGTCACGCCAGCGATACATGTGAAGACTCCGCAGACCATCCTGCAATACATGCAAGAAGCCGAATACCGCCTCGCGCTCTTCAATCGCTTCATCCTCGCAAAGCTCGGGAGCATGTTTATCACGCCTGGCCCCTTTTCGTTTTTCCGCACACAGCTCGTCCGCGAGCTCGGCGGCTGGAAAAGCGCCCATATGACCGAAGACATGGAGATGGCGATGCGTATACAGGGCACGGGAAGACACATCGCAAACGCGCCCCGCGCCCATGTGTATACGGCCACACCGCGCAGCTTCGGGTGCCTCTACCGCCAACGCGTCCGCTGGACGTATGGTTTCCTGCAGAATCTCCGCGATTATCGCCACGTGCTCGGTAGTCCGCAATTCGGACACTTGGGTGTATTCATCTTGCCGCTCGCGTTCGTGTCGGTCTTCATCGCTATGTTCTTCTTCGTGCGGAGCGTCGTCGACCTCGCGCTCACCTCGTACGACACCTACGCGTACGTCGCGCTCACCGGCGTATGGCCCGCGTACCAATTCAATCCCTTTTATATCAATACGAGCGCCTTTATGTTCCTCGCGGCCGTCTCGCTCGGACTCGTCCTCGCGCTCATCGCTGCTGGTTCGTGGATAGGCCACGAGACGCGTCGTCCGCCGCTCTCGACCCCACTCTTCCTCCTCTTCGGATTCCTGACGCCACTCTGGCTCTTCACTGCAGTCGTACGCGCAGGATTCCGCACCGGTGTCCGTTGGCGCTGATACGCATCTACCGTTATGGAAAACCCTATCGCCGGAGACAGAACGCTTTCGTGGAAGCCCTACGCGGTCGCCTTTGCGATTACCTCCCTCCTCTTCGGGACGGCATTCGGCGCGAGCACCTACTTCAGCGATATGCGTGTGCGCGACATTCGGGCCGCCCAAGACGACATCTCGACGGACATCCTCTCGATAGAGACGCAATTCGACCTCTTGAAAGAGCACTCGTGCACCGACGTGGGCGAGAACACCATCCTGCCGAGCGCGCTCTCCTCGCTCGGCAACCAGCTTTCGTACATGGAAGCGCGCGGCTCGGGGACAAGCGAAGAAGTGTTGCGCCTCAAGCGACTCTATTCGCTCCTGGAGATAAAAGACTACCTCCTCATGAAGGAGCTCTCGCAGCGCTGCAATCTGAAGCCTGTCTTTATCTTGTACTTCTATTCGAACAAAGGAGATTGTGAGGAGTGCGAGCCGCAGGGATATGTGCTCACCGCACTCGCGCAGAAGTACCCGCAGCTGCGCATCTATTCCTTCGACTACCATCTCGACGTCTCGGCATTGCAAGCACTTATCGATATCGACGGCGTCGAGGACCAACTTCCCGCGCTCCGCATCAATGGCAAAAGCTACTATGGCCTGCAGAAGATGAGCGACATCGAGAAGATACTCCCCCAGCTCAAGCTCTTGCAGCAAGCAACGACGACCGCGACGAGCACGCGGAGATAAATCTGGAGCCGCCTCCCGGACTTGAACCGGGGACCTTCTCTTTACAAAAGAGTTGCTCTACCAACTGAGCTAAGGCGGCGTGGTGCTATTGTGCCTGCGAACACAGAACTATTCAAGCGACGAATGTTCTCCCGTATTCTTGAAATCACTCACCTTCTTCAGGAATTCGTTCTGCGGCTCGCGACGTTCGAAGTAATGCTTATGAGAGAAACGATCGGCGAGGCGATACGCATATCGCTCGACGAGACGCGCGAGAACGGCGATGCCGAGCGCCGAGGCGCGCACGCGCCCCTGCGCCCACACGAGCGCTTTGGGCGGCCACGTCGCCGCTTCGGTGCGGCACGCGGCAAGAAACTCCTTGAATGCAAGTGCGCGCTCATCTCCCGCGACACGGAGCATCTCGGGGAGCAGGATGCGTCCGACATGTTCTTCCCGATACTTGTGGGCAAAGAGAAGTGCTATCCCGCAGAGCGAGACCCCGAAGAGGAGCATCGCGAAGGCGATCATACGCTAGCGGACCGAGAGGCGCTCGAAGCGGACGATCTCGACCTTCTCGCCGAATTTCTGGACTGCCTGCGTGATGAGTTCGCCGATGGTAACAGTGCCATCCTTCACGAATGGCTGATCCATGAGAACTTTCTCTTTGAGGTAACTATCAATCTTGCCCTGGAGTGCTTTCTCGCGCGCGGCCTCGGGGACGTTTGCGACTTCGCCCTCGAAAACAGACTTCGCGGCGGCGATATCGCTCTCTTTCACCTGGTCACGCGAGCGGAATTCCGGCTTCATCGCGGCGACATGCATCGCGATATCGTAGGCGAGCTTTACGAACTCTTCGTTCTTAGAGACGAAGTCGGTTTCGCAGGCTAGCACGACGGCACCGACAACAGCACCGCCTGCATGCGTGTATGCGGCGGCAACGCCCGCGCCGAGTTCGCGATCTGCTTTCTTGGTTGCGATAGCGGCAGAAGCCTTGCGGAGGATAACCTTTGCTTTCTCGATGTCGCCGCCGGCCTCCTCGAGTGCCTTCTTGCACTGCATGACGGAAACGCCGGTCAGGTCGCGGAGCTGCTTGATCTCTTCGGTGGTTGCCATACGGAGAAAATTAGATGCTAGAAATTAGATAGTAGACACCGCGCGCGGCGCCAGTGGAGAGTATAGTAGCACACCCCTGGATGGGTGTGCTACTTCACCGCTGTGCGCTCGGTCGCCGCAGGAGCCCGGCGGCCAGACGCGAGGGCCTCGGCGATAGCGCCGACGACAAACGAGATGCTCTTCTGGACAGTGTCGTTCCCCGGAATCGGAAACTGGACGCGGTCGAAATCGCAATCGGAACTCGCGAGCGCGACGACAGGAATCTTGAGCTGGTTTGCCTCCTTCACGGCGATCTGCTCGTGACGCGGATCGACAACAAAGAGCGCTCCCGGGAGATCGTTGAGATTCACGATACCGCCGAAGCGGGACTCGAGGTTCTCGATCTCGCGGGAAAGGAGGAGCTGCTCACGCTTCGTGTATTTCTTCTCGAGCTCGCCCGATTCGCGATCTTTCGTGAGACTCTCGAGACGCTCAACGCGCTTGCGGATGTTCTTGAAATTGGTGAGCGTGCCGCCAATCCAGCGACCTGCGACAAAGGGGACGCCGAGCGAAGTGGCCGCATCGCGGATGGTCTTCATCGCCTCATTCTTGCCGCCCACGAAAAGGACGTGCTTCCCTGTGCCAGCGAGGGCTTTCACGAACTCCTGCGCTGCTTCGAGGCGCTTCGCGGTCTCGCCGAGATCGAACATGTCGGTGCGATCCTTGGTGCCAAAGAGAAACGGTGCAGACGTCGGGTGGCGGCGCGTGCGCGGATAGCCGAAATGGATGCCGGTTTCTTGGAGTCGTTGTATGGTCTGGTCGGACATATCGTAAAAACAAAGGCCTCAAGCGAGGCCACAGGAGTGTAGCAAAATCAATCGTTTTCCGCAACCTCGGCCCCATCTCCCCCTTCCTTCTCGGCCAGGGAATCGAAGATGGGCTGGGCGCGCCCCTGCATGATGGCGGGGATGTTGGACCACGACTCTTTGATGCGGTGGTCGGTAATGCGATCTTGCGGAAAATTATAGGTGCGAATCTTCTCGCTTCTGTCCCCCGTCCCGACTTGCACTTTGCGATCTCCGGCGCGCTTGGCGGCCTCTTCGGCATCCTTGCGCTCCTGCAGGCGCGACATGAGGAGCTTCATGGCACGCTCGCGATTCGCCTGCTGGCTGCGTTCCGACGTGCAGCGCACATCGATGCCCGTGGGCTTGTGGACGAGGCGCACGGCAGTCTCGACCTTGTTGACATTCTGGCCGCCTGCTCCGCCCGCGCGCGAGAATTCCATCTCGAT
>CAZQNX010000047.1:0-6525 GCA_964595025.1 uncultured Candidatus Saccharibacteria bacterium
ATCGCGCCAGCGCCCGCATCCATGGCGGCTTTAGAAAAGACAGTACCGCCCGCTATCATGAGCGCCGTCAACAGCATGAGCCAGACACCGCGCGTAAGATCCTTCTGGCGTGTCGTCTCTATCCTATCGACGAGGAGCAGCGGCACCGCGAGCGCGAGAACAAACCCGATGCCCTGCAGCGTGGAAAATCGCTCTCCGAAGACGACGAGTCCCGCCACGAGCACGATAACCGGGCCCGCAATCTTGTAGAGCGGAAAGAACAGCGTCGCGTCGATATGCGCGAGTGCATCCGAACGCGCGACGCTCCCGAAGACATACATGAATCCGTTCACAACAGCGAGCCAGAAGACAGCGGACGAGAGATTCTCGCCGAACACCCACATACCAAACAGAGAGCACACGAGCGACACGGCAGAGGAGACACCATTCAGATACGCGCTCGAATGTGTGCGCTCTGCGCCGACTTTCAAGATGAATGAGAAGATGCCCGCGAACAAGACACTCAAGAGAGCGAGCCCATGCCACGCTGCGAAAGTAAGCATACGGTAGTATACTCCACCCATGGCCCGCGGAAATCTTATCGTGATAGATGGCTCCGATGGGAGTGGCAAGGCGACCCAGACCAAGCTCCTCGTCGAGAAACTGCATGCAGAGGGCGCACCCACCGAGACCCTCGATTTTCCCCGCTACGCCGACAATCTTATTGGTAAGCTTATCGGCGAATGTATCGCGGGCGAACACGGCGACTTTCTCCATAGCGATCCCTTTGTCGCCTCCGTCCTCTACGGCGCCGACCGCTTCGAATCCAAGAGCCTCATCGAAGGCTGGCTCGCCACCGGAAAGACGGTCGTACTCGACAGATATGTGAGCGCAAATCAGATACACCAGGGCGGCAAGATTGCCGATGATGTGAAGCGTGCAGCCTTTCTCGAATGGCTCGACAGATTAGAGTACGGTGTCTTCGGACTTCCTCGCCCCGACCTCACAATCTACCTCCACATGCCTACCGAACTCTCGGTCGACCTCCTCAAGGAGAAGCGCGCTAAGGACAAGAAGAGCAGCTACCTCCAAGGCGGTAAGCAAGACACCGTCGAGCTCGATATCGCCTACCTTGAGCACGCCCAGATGAGTGCGCAGTGGCTCATGCAGCACGCGAATGGGTGGGAACGAGTTGCCTGCGCTCCTGCGGGCACTATCCGCGACAGAGAAGAGATTCATGCCGACGTGCTGTCAATAGTGACACGCGCGCTTGCGCGGTAGCATACGAGTATGGAATTCAACGAGTACCAAGAAAAGGCGAGCGTCACTGCGACCTTCACCGGCAAGCAGGAAGAGCACCAGCTCATGTACCTCGCACTCGGGGTGTGCGGCGAAGCGGGCGAGATTGCCGAGAAGGTGAAGAAGATCATCCGCAACGACGAGGGTGTCGTGAGCGACGAGAAGCGTGAATCAATACGCAGCGAGATCGGCGACGTCCTCTGGTATCTCTCGCAACTCTCGCGTGTGCTGGGTATCCCCTTTGAGGACGCCGCACAAGACAACATCCGCAAGATCATGGATCGCAAGGCGCGCGGTGTCGTCAAGAGCACCGGAGACACTCGATAACCCGCATATGATCTAACGTCTCCCGCTTCCCTATCCCCTAACCACTAGTCACTACTCGTATGGCAGACTCGTACACTCACATCAAGAAGCAGGACAAGCAGGTATACCAGGCCCTCATCGGCGAGGAGAAACGCGAGGCCGAAGGCCTAGAGCTCATCCCGAGCGAGAATTATGTATCGATGGCCGTGCGCGAGGCCAATAGCTCCATCCTCACCAACAAATATTCCGAGGGCTACCCTGGCAAGCGCTATTATGGTGGACAGACGTTCACCGATGCTGTGGAGAATCTTGCGCGCGACAGGGCCAAGAAGCTCTTCGGGGCAAAGTATGTAAACGTGCAGCCACTCGGCGGTGCCAATGCCAACATCGCCATGTACCAGGCCCTCCTCGAGCCGGGTGACACCGTCCTTGGGATGGATCTCTCTCACGGTGGGCACCTCACGCACGGACACCCTGTCACCTACCTCACCAAGGTCTTCCGCTTCGTCCGCTACAAGATGAAAGACGTGGCGACGGGCGCGATCGATTACGACGAGATGCGCGAAGTCGCCAAGCGCGAAAAGCCAAAGATCATCCTCGCCGGTTTCTCGGCCTATCCGCGCGAGCTTGATTATGCAAAGTTCGTCTCTATCGCGCGCGAAGTGGGTGCACTGGCTGTGATGGATATCGCGCACATCGCGGGCCTCATCGCAGGAAAGGCCGTGAAAAATCCGTTTGATTATGGCTTCGATATCATGACCACCACCACACACAAAACGCTCCGCGGCCCACGCGGCGGCATGATCATGGTGCGCGAGAGCGAGGAGCTCGCGAAGAAGATCGATAAGGCCGTCTTCCCCGGCCTGCAGGGTGGCCCGCACATGAACAACATCGCGGCGAAGGCCGTCGCCTTTGGCGAGGCGCTCTCGCCAAAATTCCGCGCCTATGCCAAGCAGATACTCAAGAACGCAAAGGCGATGGAGGCGGTGTTCAAGAAAGAGGGCGTGCGCCTCATCGCAGGCGGCACGAGCAATCACCTCCTCCTTGCCGACGTGTTCGGCAGCCTCGGCGTTACCGGCAAGGATGCCGAGACACTCCTCGACGAAGTGGGCATTACGCTCAACAAGAATTCCATCGCCGACGAAACGCGCACACCGATGGATCCGTCGGGTATCCGATTTGGTACCCCCGCTATTACTACGCGCGGATTCAAAGAAAAAGAGTGCACGCGCATCGCCGAGATCATGGTCTCGACCCTCAAGAACCGCGCCGACAAGAAGCTCCACAAGGCGCATCGCGCCGAAGTGATGAAGCTGTGCAAGAAGCACCCGATTCCGAAAAGATTCGCGTAGTGCGAAGTGCGATATGCTCCGAGCAGGCTCGCTCGGAGCGCGACGGCGCGAGAGAAGCATGCGACCACCAGGTCGCAATGCGTGCCTGCGCGGGGCATATCGCACTTGGCTTTTCGTAGGTTGTGCTACTATCCCCCAATGCACCTCGACCTCCCGGCACTCGTGCAGCTTGTCGGCTATCCCGGTGTTGCCGGAGCGATATTCCTCGAGAGCGGTGTGCCATTCGGCTTCTTCCTGCCTGGCGCATCGCTCCTCTTCACTGCCGGGCTCTTGGCCGGGCAAGGCTTCTTCAATCCGTGGGTGCTCGTGCCGCTCGTCACGCTCGCGGCAGTCTTGGGCGACAACGTCGGCTACTGGATAGGATCACGCTACGGCATCAAGCTCTTCTTGCGCCCGGATTCGCGCTTCTTCAAGCACGAACATCTGGAGCGCGCAAAAGAGTTTTACGAGAAGTACGGCCGCCAAGCAGTGCTCTTTGCCCGATTCGTACCAATCGTCCGCACATTCGTCCCTATCGTCGCGGGTGTCGTGCAGATGAACTACCGTACGTTCTTCATCTTCAATATCATCGGCGCGCTCGCGTGGGCAGCGGGCGTGACGACGCTCGGCGTCTTCCTCGGAAATATCCCGTTCGTCGAGAAATACTTCACGCTCATCGTACTCGGCATCATCGCCGTCACCTGCATCCCGATAGCGCGAGAGTATTGGAAGAGTCGTGGCGCATCAAGTACGTGAGGTCGAGGTCTCGACCTCACCGTCAATCCATTTCACTCCGGTGCGGTCAAACTGCGTGCGCAGGTCTTCTTTCACTGCATCGAGAAAATCTGCCAGTCCCGGAAAATGTTCTGTCGCCTCATCAAAGGCGCTAACAGCCTTGGTGGCGTAATCAGCATGGAATTCTTTGGGTATATACATTGCTACCCGAGGCGCAATACAATGCGGTCTGCGCTGGAGCGCAGGCAAATCTGTATGTACTTGCCCCACCCGCCCAGTCCGCGCACGACCAGCCTTGCCGTTTTGAGGAATATTATATGTAAGGCTCTAGACTAGCTAAGGAAATGCTAATCTAGAGAAAATGCAGAAAAGAAGCCCTCGTTTGAAGAAGTCAGTGCGCCGGGATTTGTTAGAGTGTTTCGCTAATGATTTGACCGCCTCGCAAGCGGCGCGGATGTACGGCGTGAACCGCAACACCGTCAACAGCTGGTATCGTCGGTACCGCGAAGCGATCCTCGCGTTCACGCAGGCGGAGCACCCGAAGTTCTCGGGCGAAGTCGAGCTCGACGAGTCATATTTCGGCGGTCCGCGGCGTAAGATACACGCACAAGACAGGAGGAAGCGCTGGCGCGGCGCGGAGAACAAAGTGCCAGTCTTCGGTGTCTTGAAGCGCGACGGCAAGGTATACACTCAAATCATCAAAAACGCCTCAAAACAAGAGCTTTTGCCCATTGTGCGACAGATTGTCCGCAAGCGGTCGAAGGTGTACACGGACAAGTGGAAAGCGTACGATGGGCTCGTCTTCGATTGGTACAAGCACACCGCATCAACCACTCGAAGCAGTACTCAGATCGCAGAGGCGGCCACATGAACGGCATCGAGAACTTCTGGAGCTTTGTGAAAAGACGGCTCGCCAAGTTCAATGGCGTCTCTCGGAGAACCTTTCTTTTACACCTCAAAGAATGTGAGTTCCGCTACAATCACAAGGGCGCTATACTGGAGACGTTGCTGAGGTTTGTCAGGACTTAGCTAGTCTAGAGCCAAACACAAAAAGCCGTTCCGGAGAACTTCGGGGCGGCTTTTTACTGCCCCACCACGTCCTCCCCCTTCAATTTGTAGAAGATACGGTTGCCAAAACGGAGGTCGATGTATTCGAGATCAGCGAGCCGCTCCTTGAGAGGGTCTGACGCGAAGATGAGTTTGAGATTGCGCACGAGCGTGGGCGGTTCGGTGCCGAAGGAGACATAGAGCCTGAAGCCTCCCTCGAAGAGCACCGAGAAATCGGTGTCGGAATCTATCTCTGCACGCAGAGGCGCATACCCTGCCTGGCCGAGTGCGCGCAGGATGGCGAGTGCCGACGGGAATCGCGCGGGAGCGACATATGCGCCGAGCGTCTCCGTCGTGCTCGCTACCCCACCAGAAAAGATGAATGGCTCTACATAGTCTCGGGTAGTGGAGGTGGCGACATGCTCGAAGATGAAGCCTGTTTCGTCGATAAGGTAGCAATCGTTCTCTGCCGCGCACCAGCGCGCAAACGGCGCGCGCTCATCTATCGCGACACGGAGAGTCGTCGAGAGGGCACTTTCTCGCGAGACAGATGCTCGCGCTACATGGTATACATCGGCTTCGAGAGCTTTCTCTATCGCCCGCGCATCATACCAGAAGAGATTTCGTGATGAGATATATCCGCCGTCCTTTCCGAGCGCTTCGCGCACTTGAGTCTCTATCTGTTGCGGCTCGAGCGTACTGACACCTGTCACCTCGATACGCTGTATCGTGTAGCTTGGCAAGTACGATACCCAATGGACAGCATAGGCAAGCACTGCCAGGAGGACCGCGAAGGCGACAGAAAACGCGAGGCGCCGTTGCCGTCGTCGGACACGCAATGGCTTGCGCCTGTTCTCGCGTTCTGGTTCTCGATGTGGCGTGCGCGCGCGTGGTGCCGGGCGCGAGGACAGCTTTCCTTTTCGGAGATCGACAATTCGTGCCATCTCACGATTATAGCAGTATTGCCTAGCTGCGCGGTTTCCCCATCACGCTCTTGCCCATATAGGTGACGAGCGCATCGGGTACGCGGATGGTGCCATCTGCCTGCTGGTAGTTCTCGGCAATGTGGCAGAGGATGCGTGGCATGGCGAGTGCTGTGTTGTTGAGCGAGTGAACATAGCGCATCGTCCCCGCGGCATCGCGGTAGCGGATATTGAGGCGGCGGGTCTGAAAGTCGTGGAAATAGGACGAGGAGTGGGTCTCTCGGTATTTGCCCTCGCTCGGCATCCAAGCTTCGATGTCGTACTTCTTCACCTGGCCCAAGCCGATATCGCCGCCGCAGTTTATGACGACATGGTATGGGAGCTTGAGCTCCTGGAGGAGCGCTTCGGAATTTGCAGTAAGCTCCTCGTGATACTTCACTGACGTCTCGTGATTCGCCTCACAGAGAATGACTTGCTCGAACTTGATGAATTCGTGGATGCGGAAGATACCACGCGTGTCCTTGCCGTGGCTCCCCGCTTCGCGACGGAAGCACGGGGAGAACGCAAAGAATTTCACGGGGAGCTGCGAGGCATCGAGCACCTCATCCATGTACATGCCCATAGTGCCCACCTCGGCAGTGCCCGCGAGGTAATCACCATCTTGCGTCTTGTAGAGGTCTTCTTCGCTCTGCGGGAGGTACCCAGTGCCGACGAATGGTTCGCGGCGAACCATTGATGGCGCGACGAGTGGCGTGAAATCTTTCTTCATGAAGCGCTCGATGACGAAGCGCTCAAGCGCCCACATGAGGAGCGCGCCGTCGCCCTTGAGGAAGTAGCCGCGGAAACCGGCGACCTTGGCACCGCGCTCGTAGTCGACCATGTCGTTGTCGAGGAGGAGATCAACG
>CAZQNX010000048.1:0-6392 GCA_964595025.1 uncultured Candidatus Saccharibacteria bacterium
GGTTTTCTTGTAGTCGGCGAGGAATTTCTAAAGCGTTGTGCCCATGCGCTACAAATCTCCCGCGAGCCGAGCCTCCATCTCGTCGAGTTCGTAGTCGGTGAGGATAGCGGGAAACTTGATCGTGGATTTCTTTACGAGCTCGTCGAGCATCGTCGCGCGACGCTTCTCGGCCTCTTTCAATTCCTTCTCGTTCTTGATATTCACGCGAAGTGCGTCCTCAAATGCCTTGGCGCTATCGTATCCGAGCGAGATGGCGAATTCGTCGTCTATCGCGGGCAAGTCTTTCTCTTCGAGCGCTTTCGCGGCCTCGGCAGCCTCTTGCGGCTTGGCGCCACCCTCGAGTTTGTCGATACGGGCGCGCTCGCGCTTGAGGTGCGTGAGTGCCTCGGCGTGCTCGCTGTCGCTCACCGATTGTTCGGCCTTTGTCTTGTTGATGGCAGCGGCCACCGTGGCGTAATCGGGGAGTGTGATCTCGGGCGCGAGCGGCGCGCGAGCGACGAATCCGACCGCCTTGCCCGCGACAGGTGTCTCAATAACGACCTGTGGCGATGCGACGATATTTGCTCCCTCTTTGGCGAGCAACTCGGGCAGCTCGTGCTTCACTGCCTGTTCGGCCGCTTCGGAAAGGAGCGCCGCTTCGCCGATGTGCTTTTCTACCATCGCCTCGGGGGCTTTGCCGGGGCGAAAGCCGTCGATGTGCGCCTCCTTTGCAAGCGAGCGCAAGGCATCGGCACGATACGCGGCGATACCCTCGGTGGATATCTCGGCACGAAGCTCAAGCTCCCAGCGAGTATCATCGCGAGTCGTCTTTACATTCGTCGCATAGTGAGTGTGATCATGTGTCATGAGAGGGGACTATACCACAAGGCCACTTCCATTTCACTAACGCGGAGTACCGCGAAGTGAAATTGGTCGTACAAAAAGGAGAAAGGAAGGCGAGAATCAAGAAGTGGCCGCCTCCTCGGGAATGTACGGCGGCGGATTCAC
Organism: uncultured Candidatus Saccharibacteria bacterium; assembly: GCA_964595025.1. GTDB lineage: Bacteria > Patescibacteriota > Minisyncoccia > Phycocordibacterales > UBA2100 > UBA10103. The sequence goes on from CAZQNX010000048.1 coordinate 988, forward strand.
GTCGCGCTCGTTCAGGGCGCGCCCCCAGAAATAGAACGCACCAAGGAGCATGAGCCCGAGGATGATGATGATGCCGAAGAAAGGACCGAGGGCGCCCTCTGTGCGCGGGGCTTGTGCCGGAGTCGACTGGGGAGACTGCGTGGGCGGCATGACACGATTGTAGCATCGCGCGCACACGGCCCCCACACATGGGGATATCTCGATTCCTACTTGCCGAATTTGTCGGCGTACAGCTGTACCGATTTCTTCACTGCCTCTATCGCCTCGGCCTTGCCCTTGGTTCCACGGATCTCGACAGACACTGGCTTGCCCTTGAGCGCCTTGTACGTCTCGAAGAAATGTTGGAACTCCTTGAGTGTATGCGCATTGATGTCGGCGAGGTCGTTTACGTCGTCCCAGCGCCTGTCGTCGACCGGAACGGCGATGATCTTGTAGTCCGAATCGCCATCATCAATCATCTCCATTACGGCGACAGGACGCACGGTGACGAGGATGCCTGGGTGGAGTGGGTAGGTGGTGAGGACGACGACATCAAGCGGATCGCCATCATCCCAGAGCGTCTGCGGTGCAAAGCCGTAATCAAAAGGGTATGCGGCCGAAGAATAGTTGGCGCGATCGAGCTTGATGAGCCCGGTCTCCTTGTCGATCTCGTACTTATTGCTTGAGCCCTTCGGAATCTCGATGACGACATTAATCTCTTCTGGCGCATCCTTACCCAACGGAACATCGTGCCACAGGTTCATACGAATGATGTGCTCCTTATATAGTAGTGCGCCTAGTGTAGCGGAGAAGCCGCGCATGCGCTACTTATGTGTATAGTAAAGAATAGATCCATGTTTTCACGATACACTATAGGACATGGTACCGCGCGTGTCAGGGGTCGCACGGATTTTTTTCGTTGCCGCATTCCTCGTGCTCATCGCGCAGGGGCCAACGCTCTCGGGTAGTGCCGGTCAGGCGGCACAAGCAGGAGCCACTATCGTGAATGGCGGCGTATGCACGACCTGCGGCATCACCAACACAAACAAAGCGGTTGATAAAACCGTCGAGGTGAGCAAGGATGGAAAGACGACGGTAAAAGAGGATGAGGATAGTCCTTGCCGCTCTGGGAACGAGGGGACAAAGGAGTGGAAAGATAATGGCTGTGACTCGAAGAAGGGAACAACGACCGCGAAGGGTTCGGGCGGAGCAGAGGACGTGTCGCTCCAATGTGAGGATGGGGAAAAATGCGGCCCCGTTTCCCAGGGCTCTGGTGGTCCATCGAATCCGGGAGCAGTCGAACAATACGCCAACGATAGCCGTCGTCCCGCGATATCGCAAACACCCATCACGCCTCCCAGCGCCGAAGGTCAGCGAATCATGGATAGCGCGTTCCCTGGTGCTTCGGAGGGGAACACACCTCTCTCGCACCCCATCACAACCCCCGCTCAAATCCCAACCTCGCGCACAGATCCACCGTCTCCGATTCCCGGCACGACCCTTGATTACAACAGCCCTCCTTCAGTCGGACTGAATCGGGATCTCTCCAGTTACGCGGCACTGACACCTCCCTCGCAATCATCGTCGCTTCCGGCGACCCCTGCGTACCTGCCAATCACTGGAGGCGCAACGCTTGCATCTTATGATCAGTTATCTGCAAATACTTTTTTGGCCAATCCCACATGGGATTGGAATGTTCCGCTTGGTGGCCTAAGAGGATCAATGTCGGTTCAAGATGTCTTTGGAAACGATGCGGGCACTATGACCATCGGCTCACAAGACCAGGCTGAACTACGAATTGCCGTCCCAACAACGGGCGGAGTCTTTACTGGTGCCGAGCTTGAGAAATTAGGGTTCCGCGGAGTCGCTCCAGAACAAACGTACGGATTCGTAAGCATCGCCGGTGATACAGCATTTCAAGACTCCCAGGGCAACTCTGTGAAAGCTAGCGAAATTGCCGCACTGACAGGCACCAAACTGAGCGCCGATGAGTTTATGAAGCACATAAACCCCGATGCCGAAATGACAATGCGCTATACAGACATGGATGGCACAGAGAGGAACCGCACCGCTAAAGTTTCAACCATCATGAGCGAGTTCGGAGAGGGCGGAGTTTCTGAAAATGCCGACGCACAGGTTGTAAGTAGGATAACGCCCAACAACACGACAATCCTTACAAACGTTGCCGCGATGACCAATGAAAAACTCACATCTCATGCCCGACAGGAGCTTGCGCATGATGGGGCCGTGACAGTGGTGCGCCAGGGCGACGTGGCACAAGCATATGCGATGCAAAACCCATTTGCACAAGATCAGGTGTACCAGGTGCACGACCGAACGACACCGATCGACAAGGGAGCGATCGTCGCGCGCGCCATGGAACAAAGTGGCATACCTTCAGAAATTGCCGCTGATGCTGGTGTGTTTGTGAATGTGGCAAGCGAAGAGCGCAGCAAGAATCAAAACACACTTGAAAAAGCCGCTGATATGTTTGGCGCGGGACGTGTCGTTCAATACGCGTGGCAGGGCCCCAAACCCGACATCCAGACAATACAAGTTGAATTTGCCGAATCTGGGGGCGCGCAAAATGCCGACGTCCCACCACTATCTGACATGTCAATCCGAGACATTCCCGAAATCGGCAGCTCGTATGAACCCGTTCGTGTGGCAGACACCGAGGAAAGCAGTCCTCGCAAGGCAGAAATAGATGGGCAGGTGATCACGACATCGGAAGACTCTTGGAGTGCTCCGGGTGCCTTGAGCCGTAGTGGGAGCGACAACGGAGGAGGGGTGACGCCACTCGCAATAGCGGAAACGCAGCAAGATTCTCGCAACTGGCTCCAAAAACTTATTGGCTACGCGCCACCAGCGCGCTCGGAACCCTTCCTGCAGCAATCAGACCAAGGCGGGTCGCAGTCCTATACTCTTGGCAATGTCCTTTCAGAGCTTTTCGGCATAAGCTCGGCGCAAGCCCGTCCTAGCAATAATCCACCAGCATCAGTCCCAGCAATAGCCCCCGCAGGTCCGGTGCGTGTTTCCTCGGCAGGAAATCGGATACCCTCCTACACACCGCAACAAGCCGAGCAGCTCGCGGGGCAATCTTTTAACACCACCGCATCTCACTTTTCAGATCCACAAGGCAGCAAAGGTCCCCTCAATCAAACTGGAATTTTCTTCTCCAGCCCCGATCTACCCGAGGGCACGCCGCTTCGTGTAGAAGTAACCAACAATAAGGGGAGGACAACGGTGCTCGAAGGAACGGTGCAAGATTTTGGACCTGACACGGGAAAGCTCCCCGATAGACTCGTCGACTTGTCTCAAGGGGCCTGTCGTGCAGCTGATGCGTGTGCACAAGGTCTTTCGAAGGCCAAAGTAACAGTGCTTCCAAAGGCAAGCAATGTCTCCGTGCAGGGACGTATCGTACAAAACCCGCAGCCAGTAGATGTGGCACGAATTGCCAATGCCTTCGTCAATCAGGTCGCCGCACAAATTCCCCAAAAGCCCGAGACCGCCCCCGTGCGCACCGCAATTGCGGCACTGCAGAAGGCGCTCGCACCGGGGCAGAAACCCGAGCAACAGAAGGTGGCGCAAACACCACCAAGAGTGAATCTTCAGGATGCAAAAAAAACCTGGCTCTCGCTCGAAGGTGTTCCTTCGGATGCTGAAATCGCCGCTTACGATCGTTTTGATTTTGATCCAGTCGGGCACCGAAGTTCTGGCGGGATGGAAGCTGCGCGCAAGATACTCGCCGCAGGAAAGGAACTTGCCGTGTATCATGAGGGCGGCGGAGGCTCCCAGCCAGAATGGGGTGAACGTGTACGCTCCCCTCAAGAAGTTCTCAACGACCTGACCAGGGACATACCGAACATTATAAAAGAAACTGGCGCAAAGAAACTTACGATGCATGTCGATAATGTCGAACGCTTCGGAGAAGATGGACTTCGTCAGATGATTGATACAGTCGTTGATGTATGCCGCCGCAATGGTGCCGAATGCAAAGTCGCGATGAAAAACAGTATGGCGGAGGTCAAGTCACTCCTGACGAGCACCCCTGCCTATGCAGAAAAGATAAGCTATCACTGGATTGAGAACATCGTCCGTCAGCCACAGCAAATGACCGATGCAAAAGCTATTGCAGAGAGAGGAGTGCCTGTCAGTATTATTGGGTTCGGCTCACTCCTACCAAGCGCAAACCTCGCGCTGGAAAGCGCGATGAGCGCCGAAGAGATGCAAAAACTCCTCGTGGATAACCCCTGGCTTTCGGGTGGGCAATGGTCACCGCGAGAGATATCTCTTGCCCCAACACAGCGTTTCTTCGGTGGAGGCGGTGCCACGGCCGGAACTGCCGCACAAAATGCAATGGACCGCTTTGCCTCTGCGCAACCTCCCATCACATTCGGCACCTGCGACGAGGCAGGGAAGTGCACTGTGCTCGATCCGAAGGCAGCGGCACAGGTGCCCGCAGAAAAATTGCAGGTGTTTGAAGTACTTGGAGAAGCAAAGCCGGTCAGTATCACGCAGTCTGCAGAATACGCCGGGTCATTTGTACAAGATGGCATACGCTATGCGCCAAAAGGTGGCGCACAAGCATTTATGGCGCAAAAGAAGCAGGAAGCACAAGCGTCGCTTGAAAATACCGCGCGCGCCGCGCAGCTTGGCTCACTTCTCAAAACGCAGACACGAGTCGAGGGCTCCGGCTCTTCGCGTGCGGTGTATGCACAAAATCAAGATGGCACGCGCGGACAGCAAGTAGGGCGTATCAGCACGGTCACCGGCGATCAAGCAAAGATAAAATCGGTAGCGGCTGCTGCCGGTATCACATTATCGGAAAAAAATGGTCGGCTCGTTGACTCACAGGGCCGCACGGTAGCGCTTCGTACCGTGCCAAACCCAGATGGTCGCTCGTCAGTATTCTCATCTCTCGCACGAGGCGGAGGAGCTCCACAAATCCCGGGAAGCACTTTCAAAACAGAGTATTGGCAGCCCCTCAAGGACGCACCCCGCCCCGGTGTCGTGGCCATCGTCTCACATCAATCGTACGGACCTCATGGTACTGGTCGCGGAACCGCCCAAGGGCAGGCTGGGGGAGGGAAGGGCGCGGAATGGTGGGTGCTTGCCGATGGCACGCGCATACACTCAACGGGCGAGCGGGTAACGGGACATATCGGCGAAAATAATCCGCCAGGCGCTCCTCGATTACTCCAACTTATGGGGTCTGGGGGTGGCTTTCTCGGCAACCCGCGGGCGGTAGGTATAGAGTTCGAGGGAAGCGGAAAACTTACCCCCGAACAAATCGCGAGTGGGAAAGAACTTATCGCATTTTTGCAAGAGCGCTACAATCTCAACTCGGGCTCTATCCTCAAGCATGGAAAAGACAGGGGGGTTGAGGGCGCTGAAATGGAGGCCGCCGCTCGTGCAATGGGATA
>CAZQNX010000049.1:0-6383 GCA_964595025.1 uncultured Candidatus Saccharibacteria bacterium
AGATTGTCCACACTGAGAAGATGCAAGGCATCGCCTCGTCGGATGCCGAACCGTTTACCATTGTCCTCCCCCCGCCAAACGTCACAGGCACCCTCCACATGGGCCACGCGGCCATGCTCGCCATCGAAGACATCCTCATTCGCTACGCACGCATGCAGGGCAAGCGGACACTCTGGATTCCCGGTACCGATTCTGCAGCAATCGCTACCCAATCCAAAGTAGAGGGCGAGATTTACAAAAAAGAAAAGAAGACCCGCTACGACCTCGGCCGCGAAGAATTGCTCACCCGCGTTGCCGCCTTTGCCGAAGAGAGCAAGGACACCATCATCAATCAGGTAAAGCGCATGGGCGCATCGCTCGACTGGAGCCGCTATGCCTACACGCTCGATGACACTCGCTACAAAGCCGTGATGGAGGCGTTTGTGCGCATGTATGATGCAGGCCTCATCTACCGCGGCAACCGCATCGTAAACTGGGACCCGAAATTGCAAACCACCGTGAGCGATGACGAAATAGAGTACGTGGAGCAAAAGGATCCCTTCTATTATTTCAAATACGGACCATTTGAAATCGGTACCGTGCGCCCCGAGACAAAATTTGGCGACAAGTATGTGGTCATGCACCCGGCAGATGCGCGCTACGCCCAGTACAGCCACGGACAGCAGATAGACCTCGAATGGATAAACGGCCCTATCACCGCAACCATCATCAAAGACGAGGCTGCCGATATGGAATTTGGCTCGGGCGTCATGACGATTACCCCAGCGCACTCTGCTGTCGACTTCGAAATAGCGCAGCGCCATGGGCTCGACATCGAGCAAGTGATCGACGAGCGCGGCATACTCCTCTCGATTGCAGGCGAATTCGCAGGAACTCATATCAAGAAGGCACGCCCCCTCATCATTGCTAAGCTCCAAGAAAAAGGACTCGTCTCGCGTGTCGAAGAAAACTACATGCACAATGTAGCAACCAACAGCCGCGGGGGCGGCGTGATAGAGCCACACATCAAGAAGCAGTGGTTTGTCGCGGTCAACAAAGAATTCACTATTCCCCACTCCGAGATTCCCGGTATCGAAAGCGGCAGCACAACGACGCTCAAAAAGATGATGCGTGCATCGGTAGAAAGCGGGGCAATAAAAATAGCCCCCGACCGCTTCGAAAAAATCTACTACCACTGGATAGACAACCTCCGCGACTGGAACATCTCCCGCCAAATATGGTTTGGACATCGCATTCCGGCGTGGTTTAAAGGCGACGAGGTGAAGGTGCAGGTGAATCTGCCAGCTGGCGGACCCGGCGCAGACTGGGCACAAGACGAAGACGTGCTCGACACCTGGTTTTCCTCCGGCTTGTGGACGTTCTCGACACTGGGCTGGCCAGAAAAGTCGCCTGATATGCAGGCATTTCACCCCACGAGCGTGCTCGAAACGGGCTACGACATCCTATTCTTCTGGGTAGCGCGCATGATCCTCATGAGCGGTTTCCTCACGGGCCAGGTCCCCTTTCGCCAGGTATACCTGCACGGCCTCGTGCGCGACGGCCAGGGCCGCAAGATGAGCAAGAGCTTGGGCAACATCATCGATCCGCTCACCATGATAGACAAGTACGGCGCCGACGCGACGCGCCTTTCGCTCGTCGTGGGCACGCAGCCGGGCAACGACCTCAAACTCTCCGAAGACCGCGTACGCGGCTACAAGAATTTTGCGAATAAAGTCTGGAACATTTCGCGCTTTGTACTCGAAAGCTGTGAGAACAAAAACCTCGCCGCGGAACTCTCCGAAACGGATGCGAAACTCGTGGGTGAAGCGCGCACAGTAGCAGCCGAGGTGGGTACACACATAGAAAACTTCCGCCTCGATTTGGCCGCCGATGCCATATACCACTTTGCGTGGGACCGCTTTGCCGCAGAAATCATCGAGGAATCAAAGGCGGTCATCAAAGCCGGTGGGCCCGAGGCCGACAGTCGCGCACGCATGCTCTACGAATCACTTGTCGTTATCCTCAAGACACTCCACCCCTTTATGCCCTTTGTCACCGAAGCCATTTGGCAGAAACTCCCGCACAAAAAAGACAGCACTATCCTCATGGTGGCACCATGGGCGCGGTAAATGTTATTCATTTACCATCTGACCACCCCTCCATCGCGGAGAGTGTACATTGAGAAGACCTTCTGGTCACGAGGTTGCGTCGGTTCTGATAGGCGCTACACTTACCTCCATGAAAAAGGAGGCGCACACAGCCCAGAAGCCCAAGAAATCGGCCGACACTACCGATATGCTCTCCTTCATAGTCGAGCACATGGCGACAAAAGACGACCTGCGGAACCTTGAGCGCAGTATACGGACGGACATGGCAACGAAGGCAGATCTTGCCGAGCTGCGCAAAGAGATGCGCGAAGGCTTTGATCGGATCGACAAGCGCCTGTACGATATCGAACGCCGACTCGATATCCTCGAAGAACAATCCCGCTCGCATGGCGGCTTTGCAAAAGAGATAGATGCATTACGCGCCGAGATTGCGGCCATCAAAAAACATGTGGGCCTTCCCTGCTAATATATGAACGACATTCTTTCTATCCTTGCAGCGGCAGCCGGAGGACTTTTGCCCGCGCTCGCCTGGCTGTGGTTCTGGTTGCGCGAAGATAGTAAGCATCCCGAGCCGCGTCGCCTCATCGCGCTCGCCTTCTTGGCGGGTATGATAAGCGTCGCCATCGCGGTGCCGCTCGAACTTGGTATCAAGGCATTCCTCGAGACCGGGTTCTTGGGAGCATGGCTTGCCACATCGGTCGTCGTGTATGCCGCCTGGTCGGCTCTCGAAGAGTTGGTCAAATATGCGATGGCCTACATGACCGTCCTCTACCGCCGCGATGACGACGAGCCCATAGACCCGGTGATCTATATGGTCACGGTGGCACTCGGCTTTGCCGGGGCCGAGAACGTCCTCTTTCTCCTCTCCCCGCTTGCGGGCAATACGGTAGCCCAGACCATCGCGACAGGCGATCTGCGCTTCGTAGGTGCAACACTGCTCCACGTCGTGTGTTCTGCTGTTATCGGTGTCGCGCTCGGACTCACTTTCTATTCATCGCGCGTCGTCCACTACACGGTCGGATTCATCGGCGTCCTCTTGGCCATGGGCCTGCATATCGGGTTCAATTACCTCATCCTCAACACGCCACCCGAATTCATCCTGCGGACGTTCTCGCTCGTCTGGGTGGGGGTCATCTTCCTTCTCGCGATACTCGAATACATCAAGCGCATACGGCCTCGGAACGCCTAGACCATTGTCCCCACCCACAGACTCGCCAGAGCATCTTTTCGAGTATACTTGGCTCTATATGGCACGATCATTCTTCTCGAAGCTCACTGGCAAAGACGATCAGTTCGAGGATTTCCTTCCTGATACCGGGACACCGTATAACGCCTTCGAAGGCGAAGGAGAGGAGCGACACATGCGCCTTTCGGCCAAGCCCAAAGCCTGGAAACAGCAGGACGACACCGGCGGCGAGCTTGCTGTCGATGTGTATCAATCGGGCGATGCAATCGTGGTAAAGGCGCTCATTGCGGGCGTACAGCCAAACACGATCGATATCAATCTTACCCGCGAGATGATCACTATCTCCGGCTCCCGGCAAGAGGAGCGCGAAGCCGAGGAAGACAATTATTTCCAACGCGAGCTCTACTGGGGCTCGTTCTCGCGCACCATCCTCTTGCCCGAAGAAGTCGATGTCGACCTCGCCGAAGCATCCGAAAAGCACGGCGTCCTTATGGTGCGCTTGCCCAAGATAAACAAGAAAAAGGAGATGAAACTCAAGGTGCGCGCCCGCTAATGTGCCGCGCCCGGCACTCCTATTTCCTCTCCACGAGCCCGAGCCGATAGATATCGAACGAATTCTCCCCTTCGAACATGTCCGACGGATTGGGCAAGAAAACCCGAGTATTCACCAGTGCCTCGGTCGCATCGATGACCAGTCGATGAAATACCTCGAACGCATGTGCTTCTTTCTGAAAGTCGATGACCGAGCGCCGCATCTGTGAACCGCCATCGGCGTTTTTACGCTTCTTGCACTCGATAAATATGAATCGCCGGACTGGCTTCTGATACAGGGCCTGCACGGTGTAGTAATTGAATATGGCCTGCAATACGAAAAGCGTCTTCTCTTTCCCATACGGACTGAACGAATCGACAAACTTGTGATCGACGATATCAAGCGACCCTGACTCGACACGCGATTCGACGACGAGATCGGATATCGCCTTCAGCGGGAGCGGGAGCCCGGGCACCTCGGCCTTGCCCGCCACCTCGATACCGACGACTGCGTGCTTGGGCGGCTTTTCGAGATAAAATCCTATCGCCTGCAGATACTCGCGCTCCATCGTCTCGCGCTTCTTTGCGCGCGCGACACGCGTCTTGGCGACGCCGAAATTGATCTCGACGTCCTGCGTGTTGCGCAGATGCTCAAGCCCCAGATCTATCGCCGCCGCCTTCGGCAGGCCTCCATAAAAATGCTGCAGAGCCACATGCGCCGCCCTACCCACCACCGCTGCCGGGCCGCTTGGCATATCGTACACCTTCTCCACATAACGCTTGTACCACGCAAGAGGGTTGCGCAAGAATGCCATGAGCGATGAGTGGCTCCAGTGAGCTATCGGCAGCTCCCGCGGCGCATTCCCCTGCCCCCTCTTTCTGGGAGGTGTCACCTCCCAGGATGCTCCTCGCCTCCTTCTGCTCGTGTACTTCTCTCCCTCATGCCTCTCCTTCTTCATGAGACGAGTATAGCACTCGCGGCTGTCTACAAGGTTAGGTGCACGAAGAAATTTTCTGGGAGGCGGAGGATTGCTCCCGGAGACGAGGAAAAACTCAACTCTTGCGCCCGGCCTTTGCTCGTTCACTCTCGGTGAGGTACTTCTTGCGCAGGCGGACGCTCGCGGGCGTGATCTCCAGGTACTCGTCGTCGGACATGGTCTCGAGGCCGCGCTCGATGGTGAGCTCGTACGGAGGAACCAGATTGATCGCGTCGTCGGATGCACTCGCGCGGACGTTCGTGAGGTTCTTGTTCTTCGTCGGGTTCACGGTCATTTCTTCGCCCTTGCTCGTGTTTCCTATCACCATGCCTTCGTACACTTCGGTGGCGGGGGTGATGTACAAGACGCCGCGCTCTTGGAGATTCCAGAGCGAGTAGCCCAATGCCTTCCCTGCCGTCATGCTGATCATCGAACCAACCGTGCGCTTGCGTATCTCGCCCGCGAACGGCTTGAAGCCGATGACCCGTGAGGCGATGATGCCCTCGCCGCGCGTGTCGATGACGAACTGCGAGCGATAGCCCAAGAGTCCGCGGGTCGGGCCCTCGAAGATGAGGCGCACATGGTCGCCGTCGTGCGGGACGAGATTTGTCATGATGAATCCGCGCTGGCCCAATTTCTCGATGATGGTGCCTTGGAATTCGCTCGGCGTATCGATGACGACTTCTTCAAACGGCTCGGTCTTCTTGCCGCCCTCTTCTTTTACGATGACTTGCGGCTGCGATACCTGCATTTCGTATCCTTCGCGGCGCATGTTCTCGAGGAGGATAGCCACATGCAGCTCGCCGCGGCCTGATACCTTGTACGTCTCGCTGCCGTCGAAATCGACACGCAGGCCGACATTGACCTCGAGCTCGCGCTCGAGCCTGTCGCGTATTTGGCGCGAGGTGACAAACTTGCCTTCACGACCCGCAAAAGGAGAGTTATTGACGAGAAAGTCGAGCGTGATCGTCGGTTCGTCGACGGCAATCGCGGGCAGCGGTTCGACGGCGGGGTCGGTCGTCACTGTCTCGCCGATATCGATGTCGGGGAGGCCGGCAATCATGACGATGTCTCCTGCCGTGGCGCGCGGCGTCTCGATGCGCTGAAGGCCGTCGAAGGTGAACACCTTGATGACTTTCCCTTGCCGCGCCGCACCGTCGGGCTTCTTGACGGTAACGGCCATGTTCGGCTCAATTGCTCCATCGTAGATACGGCACACGGCCATGCGGCCGAGGTAGTTGTCGTACGCGAGGTTGAATGGCTGCATGCGCAGCGGTGCGGCCGTCTTTTCTACAGATGATGCGCAGGGCACATGCGCGAGAATGGTGTCGAGGAGCGGTGTCAGATCCTTCGACTCGTCGGAGAGCTTGAGCTTCGCGATCCCCTCGCGGCCGATCGCGTAGACGATGGGGAAATTCGCCTGCTCGTCGGAAGCACCGAGTTCGAGGAAGAGCTCGAGCACCTGATCCTCGGTGCGGGCCGGATCGGCGGCGGGCTTGTCTATCTTGTTGATGTCGACGATGGGCTTGAGGCCGAGCTCGAGGGACTTGCGCAAAACGAAGCGCGTCTGCGCCATCGGGCCTTCTTGGGCATCAACGACGA
>CAZQNX010000050.1:0-6378 GCA_964595025.1 uncultured Candidatus Saccharibacteria bacterium
ACCGACGTCCTCGAGCGCTGGTTCGCCGACAACGGCTGGCGCGCGTTCGAGGTCCAGCGCGAGGTCTGGTCCGCCTACCTGAGGGGCGAGTCGGGCCTGGTGCACTCGGCCACGGGCTCGCACCAATACTGCTCGTCGATATCGGCGCTTCAAGTACCAAGATGTACGTTGTCGAGCGCGGCGTCGTCCGTCTCACCCATCTCGTCACCCAGGGCGGACAGCACATGACGGAGACCCTTCAGCGCAGCATGAACTGGGAATTCGAGAAGGCGGAACGCATCAAGCGCGAGATAGGGCTTTCCGGCAGTACGGCATACAGCGTCGATGAGAACGAGCGCATCAAGGCGGCCCTGTTATCAACACTCACGCGTATTTTTTCGGAAGTGAATCGGGTAGTATTGAGCTATGGGCAGAAGTACAACAAACACGTCGCTCGTGTCGTGCTCTTGGGGAGCGGGGCGTCGTTGCCTGGACTTTCTGCCTACGGCAAGCAGCTCTTGAACGCAGAGGTTGAGATTGCGAATCCGTTCGGCCACACCGAAGCTCCGGCGTTCCTCGAATCTGTCTTGCGCGACATTGGTCCCGGGTTCACTGTCGCCGTTGGCCTCGCGCTCCGCAAGCTCAAGCATTCCTGAAATTATCGCTATGGAAACGAACACGCCGTCATCTTTCATCCCGCACGAGAATCCCGTGATGTCCTCGCAGCGCGCCGCCTCGGGTCTCCCCGAACTGGCGCTTCTCATATCTATTGTGCTCTTTGTTGCGTCGGGGGCGCTCGCGGCGGGCGTATTCTTCTACGCCCAGTATCTCTCGACAGCGAGTGCCTCAAAGGTGGAACAACTTGAGCGTGCCAAGGCCGCATTCGAGCCAGCGCTTATCCAACAGCTCATGCGCCTCAACGACCGCATGCATTCGGCGGATTCGATACTATCCGCGCATGCGGCCCCGTCTCTTTTCTTCGACGCGCTCCAGGCAGCGACCCTCTCGACCGTCTCTTTCTCGACACTCGATATCCAGGCGGCCGATGCGCGGACACTTTCCATCAAGATGGCTGGCGTTGCGCAAAGTGTCAATTCGATAGCGCTTCAGGCCGAGCTTTTTAGCAAGAACGGCATCATTAAGGACCCTATCTTTACCGGTATCGATCGAGAACAAGACGGCGTCCACTTCGTCTTGAGCGCTGATGTCGACACAGGGGCCATCAGCTTCATGCGCGGTATCGCATCGCCGACCCCGTCTGGTTCTCCTGCGCAATCCGCGGGGGCTGCAAGCTCGATACAGCAGGCAGCGCAGGGGAGTACCCAGAAGCCGGCTCCTACTTCACCCTTCGATCCAGTAGCGCCTAAACCATGACCAAATATCTCATCAGTCTCATATTCCTTGGACTTGGCGGCGCGGGATTCTTCCTCTACACGAAGCCTGCGTACGATAGCATCCAAGACGATGTCCTTCAGATGGCTCAATACGACGCTGCTCTCGACAAGGCCGCGAAGCTCCAAGCGCGCAAGCAGGAGCTTCTGAACAAATATAATTCGTTCTCGCAAGAAGATCTGACGCGCCTGCGCAAGCTCCTCCCCGATCACGTCGACAACGTGGCACTCATACTCGATCTCGATAATCTCGCGTCACGTTACGGACTCGGGCTTGAGAATGTTGACGTCTCGACGCCAGCGAGCGCCGCTGTTTCGAAGACAGCCGTCGGTTCTATAGGAGCGGGAGGACAGAAGCACGATTCGGTGACGCTCAAATTCAGCACCTACGGCACATACACGAATTTCACGACATTCCTGCGTGACCTTGAGGCGAGTCTCCGCGTCGTCGATCTCGTGTCGCTTTCGATAGCGCAGGGGAGCGGCTCGGCCACGTCGCTCGGTAATGAGCCCCTCTATACATTTAATGTCGCCCTCCGCACCTACTGGCTCAAATGATATATGGGATCACTCTTCTCACAGCATAAGTTCTTCATCATCCTCGGCGGTATCGCGCTCGCGTTCGGTGTGTGGTACAGCTTGAGCCCCGACAAGAATGCCGCCGTTCTCTCATCGGAGGGCGGGGGAGGGCCAGGGCAAGATGTCGTTGATACGCTCCGGCAGCTCGACGCGGTAGGCCTCGATGGGACCATTTTCTCGGCACGTTCATTCTCGGTCTTGAAAGATTTTTCGACACAGATAGTTTCAGAACCGGTGGGTCGGCCGAATCCGTTCGCGCCACTGTCGTCGGGAGCCCGCGCGACAGCGACGACGACCCGCGGTGCGCAGATTTTCTCTCCCGGCGGAGCTGGACGCTAGCGTATGCCACCGACAGCGGCATCTAGTGCGGACATGCTCGCCGTTCCAGCCCGCGCGCTCGGCGACGCCAAGATTCCCTACGAGATACTTCGCTACATCCCCAAGGAATCTGCCGATCACTACAAGCTCGCCCCACTAGGAGTCGTCGAGGGTGCGCTTGAGGTAGGCATGGTCGACCCGGACGATCTCCAGGCGCTCGACGCACTCAACTTCATCGCGCGTGCGACGGGCATGCCGTTCAAGGTTTTTCAGATATCCGAAGAAGACATGACACGCGTGATGGCCATGTACAAGGGTCTTACGGGTGAGGTCGAGAGCGCCGTCTCCGATATCGCTGTAGAGCGCGGTGATGCTCCCTCCGAAGACCTTGAGCAAGCTCCGCTTGATCTGGATGATCCCGGCATAGAGATTCGGAAGGCCGAAGACGACAGACCGATGCTCTCGTATCAGGAGGATGCACCGACGGTGAAGCTTGTCTCCACTATCCTTCGCTATGCCATAGATGGTCGCGCATCCGATATACACATCGAGCCGCAGAGCAAGGGGGTCCGCGTACGCTACCGTGTCGATGGTGATTTGCACACGAGCGTCATCCTGCCGCCCTCGACGCAGCGCTCGCTCGTCGCGCGCATCAAGGTGCTCGCTTCTATCCGTCTCGACGAGAGCCGCAAGCCACAAGACGGCCGTTTCTCGGCAACGATCGACGGTAGGCAGATTGATTTCCGTGTCTCCACGTTCCCCTCGTACAACGGCGAGAAGGTCGTGATCCGTATCCTCGATCGCGACCAGGGTTTCATCTCGCTCGACAAGATAGGCCTCACCGAACGCAATCTCGCGGCGCTCCGCCGTGCGGTCGCGCGACCCCATGGTCTTATTCTCATCTCTGGTCCCACGGGCAGCGGTAAATCGACGACGCTCTACTCGCTGCTCTCCGAGGTTGATCGCGAACACAAGAATGTTCTCTCGCTCGAAGATCCTATCGAATACTACGTCGATGGCGTGGCACAATCCCAGATGCGTCCCGAGATCGGGTATACCTTTGCGACAGGCCTCCGCACGACGCTCCGCCAAGACCCAGATGTGATTATGGTTGGTGAGATTCGCGATGGCGAGACGGCGAAACTCGCTATCCAGGCAGCACTTACCGGTCACCTCGTTCTTTCCACTATCCACACCAACGACTCGGTCGGCACTATCCCGCGCCTCATCGACATGGGTGTCGAGCCGTATCTCATACCGCCGGTGCTCATTGCCTCGGTCGCGCAGCGCCTCGTCCGTACATTCAGCGATGGGGGAGCGAAGGCGAGACCGCTTTCTCCGAGCGAGCGTAAGGACGCCGAAATACAGCTTTCTTCGCTTTCCGATAAATACCGTTTTCCCATCGCGGATCAGGTGTACGAGCCACAGGCGACTCCGACAAATCCGACTGGTCTTCGAGGGCGCATGGCTGTCTTTGAGGTCATGGATATGAATGCCGATATCGAGAAGATCATCCTCGAGAACCCGGTCGAGTCGCGCATCTGGGCAGCCGCGCGCCAGTCGGGCATGTTGACCATCAAAGAAGATGCTATGATGAAGGCGTTCGAGGGCAAGATTCCCTATACCGAGATTGGGACCTTGAGTTCACTTCTCCTTTCGGGGGATGAAGAGCAAGAGACCGCGGCAGAGAAGCCCCCGGCACTACCGACCATATGACCGACACACCGAAGAATGGGCACGCGATAGTTCTCGTCGACGACGACAAATTCCTGCTCGACATGTACGGCATGAAGTTCACACAAGCCGGGTATCGCGTCCAGGCGTGCCTTTCGGTGAAGGCCGCGCTCGACGCGTTGCGCGGGGGATTCCCGGCTGATGCCGTCGCGTTCGATCTCATCATGCCAGACATGGACGGCTTCGCTCTCCTGCAGGCCATCCGCGACGAAAAGCTCGCTTCGAACGCGAAGCTCATTGCGCTCACGAATCAGAGCGATGACGCCGAGAAGGATCGTGCACGCGAGCTCGGCGCGCATCGCTACATCATCAAGGCAAGTATGATTCCTTCCGAGGTTGTCGCTGCTATCGGCGAAGAGATCGCGAAGCAGTAGCACACATGTGGATACTCGCACGCACGAGCTCGTGCGTGCGCTACAATGCTCTGTATGGCCATCGACTATCCTGCAACCCTAAAGAAATACATCACCGTCCTTCAGCACGAGGGAGGCTCCGACCTTCATTTGTCTGCCGGGTCGCACCCCACCATTCGTGTCGCGGGGTCGCTCACCCCCATGCTCAAAGAAGAGCCACTTACGCCCGATGATACGGTCGGATTCGTGCGCGCACTCCTCGAAGATGAACAGAAGACTGCGCGCTTCCTCGAGTCGCACGAGATTGACTTCGCCTACCAGACCGCCGATGGTACGCGCTTCCGTGGTAATGCATTCTTCGAACGTGGCTCCGTCTCGGTCGCGCTTCGCCTGATTCCGAAAACGATCAAGACTGTTGCCGAGCTCAATCTGCCCGACGTGCTTCCTTCCTTCGCCCGCAAGAATCAAGGATTCTTCCTGGTCGTCGGTCCGGTGGGGCAGGGCAAGACGACGACCTTGGCATCGCTCATTGAGCTCATCAATACCGAGCGCATGGAGCATATCGTCACGATCGAAGACCCTATCGAATATCTTTTCGAGCCGAAGCAGTCGCTCATCGATCAGCGCGAGGTGAAGATTGATACCAAGGATTTTCACACAGCGCTCGTCGCCGCGTTTCGCCAAGACGTCGATGTCATCCTGGTAGGCGAGATGCGCGATCCCGAGACCATCTCGGCTGCAGTCACGGCCGCCGAGACAGGCCATCTCGTTTTCTCCACGCTGCATACCAACAACGCCGCTCAGACCATCGATCGCATCATCGACAGTTTCCCCGGCGGACAGCAGGATCAGATACGCCTCCAGCTCGCCTCGTCGCTTGCGGGCATATTCAGTCAGCGCCTCGTGCCGCGAGTCTCTGGCGGCCTCATCCCGGCATACGAGCTTCTCATCAATACGAAGGCGGTCGCAAATCTCATTCGCGAGAAGCGTACCCACGAGATAAATACAGTCATCGAGACTGGTTCGACCGAAGGCATGATCGATATGAATCGCTCGCTCGCCGAACTCGTTGCCCGTGGCGAGATTACTGTCGAGACGGCGTACCAGTTCTCGCTCAATCCGAATATTCTCCAGCGTTTGCTCTAGTACCATGACTCTCTATACCTATACTGGGTTCGAACAGGGTGGTGCCGAGCGCACCGGGACAGTCGAAGCGGTGAATCAGGATCTCGCGATAGCCTCGCTGCAGCGGCGCGGCCTCATCATATCGAAGATAGAGGAGAGCGGCGCGGGCGGGGGCCTTCTCTCGATGCGCATCGGCATATTCGAACGAGTAAAGAATGAAGACGTGGTCATGGTGTCCCGTCAGATCACGACGCTCTTTGAGGCGCAAGTCTCGGCGCTCCGCGCGTTCAAGCTTCTCGCCGCCGAAGCGCGCACGCCCAAGCTCGGTGAGATACTCAATACGGTCGCGAATGACATCCAGGGCGGCAGCACCATCGCCGCCGCGCTTTCCAAGCATCCGACAGTCTTCTCGAACTTCTATGTAAACATGGTCCGCGCGGGCGAAGCGGGCGGCGCGCTGGCCGAGGTGCTCGCGCGCCTCGCGGACTTCATGGACCGCTCCAAGGAGCTGCGCGAGACGGTGAAGAGCGCGCTCATCTACCCGGTCATCCTGATCGGCGTCGCGGTGACGTCGGTGATGATCCTGCTGATCTACGTCGTGCCGCAGTTCCAGCAGACGTTCGCGCAGGCGGGCAAGGCGCTGCCCCTGCCGACGCTCGTCGTCATCTTCGTCGGCACGTTCCTGAAGAAGTGGTGGTGGGCGCTCGTCGCCGTCGTCGCGCTCGCGGTGCTCTGGTTCCGCCGCAAGCTCGGCGAGAGCGCGTTCCGGGGGCGCTTCGACGCGCGGCTGCTCACGCTGCCGCTCGTCGGCGACCTGGTCGCGAAGGTCGAGGTGGCGCGCTTCTCGCGCACGCTCGCGACGCTGCTCGGCAACGGCGTGACGCTGCTCGCGGGGCTGT
>CAZQNX010000051.1:0-6118 GCA_964595025.1 uncultured Candidatus Saccharibacteria bacterium
TGCGCGGCTGGAGTGGATGGAGACAACGCGGGTTGAATTTACAGGTATAGTTATGGTGAGATTATGAGCTCTAAAAAGATCAAAGTCATAGACCTGTTCTGCGGTATCGGCGGGCTCTCTCATGGTCTTGTAAAAGAAGGACTTGATGTCGTCGCGGGTATTGATAACGATCGCGATTGCAAATTTGGATACGAATACAACAACAAAGCACGGTTCATTCACGAAGATGTACTCAAAGTCACGGCAAGCGATATCAACGAGATGTTCGGCTCTAAAGAAAAAACAATCCGCGTCCTTGCGGGCTGCGCACCTTGCCAACCATTCTCAAAGCTCAATCTAAAAAAGGTTACGGAGAAGCAACTCCAACCGTTGGAAAAGTTCGCCCGACTCATTGAAGAGACGCAGCCCGATATCGTTTCGATGGAAAACGTGAGCGGCCTTGCCAACAAGAAAAAATACCCAATATTCGATACGTTCATCAAGACGCTCGAAAGAAATGGCTATCAGTATAAATACGAGGTCGTTGATGTGTCCGAATATGGGGTGCCTCAACGCAGAAAGCGTCTGGTTCTCCTCGCTTCCAAGTTCGGCGAAATCGCGCTCATAAAACGCACGCACAAAAACAAAAAGGTCACTGTTCGAGACGTTATCAGTGGACTTGAGCCGATCGGTCACGGAGAAGCGAGCGTGGCTGATCCGCTCCATCGCGCCAGAACCTTGAACGCAATGAATCTGAAGAGAGTTAAAGCCACTCCACACAACGGCGGCAACTCATCAAGCTGGAGTAAGGATTTGATTTTGAAATGCCACAAGGCAAAGAGCGGCAAGACCTATCAGGCAACCGTCTATGGTCGCATGCGCTGGGACGACCCTGCCCCAACAATGACCACTCATTGCACGGGCTTAGGCAACGGACGCTTCGGCCACCCGGAGCAAAATCGAGCGATCAGCTTGCGCGAAGCCGCCCTCTTTCAAACATTCCCAAAAAGTTATAAATTTACGCCCGATGACGAGCCAGTCATAATGAAGCGAATCTCGAAATTCATCGGCAACGCCGTCCCGGTCCAACTGGGCTCGGTCATCGGCAAGAGCATCAAGGAGCACGTTGACCTGTATGGCAACTAAACCGCAATTCTCATTCGAAATATCGCTGAGTGTTCTGAATCATCTCGGCAGAAACTTGTATCGCAGCTTCACTACCGTGTTGGGCGAGGCCATTTCCAATTCGTGGGACGCGGATGCGAGCAGCGTCTGGATATATATCGACCGTGACAGCAACAGCTTTTTCATCAAGGATGACGGCGCAGGCATGAATGCTGACGACTTTCAGGATAAATTTTTGAAGATCGGTTACTCAAAGAGAAAGGAGGCGACCGCTTCCTCTCGTAGTCGTCCATTCATCGGCCGTAAAGGCATAGGCAAACTCGCGCTTCTTTCCTGTGCCGAACAAATAACTGTCATCTCAAAGGTTCCCGGCGGTGAGTACGTCGGCGGCCTTATCGATAATCGCGGCTTGGATCAAGCTATCACTGACGATCTCACGCCCGACGAATACCCATTGGGGGACGTGGATATGTCTGCGTTCGCTTCTTACATTGAGGGTCACGATCAAGGAACAATAATCCACTTCCAAAACACTAAGGATGGCATACGCAACAGCTCGGATTTCCTCAAGAAGACGATCGCCCTTTACTTCCGATTCGCTCTGCTGGATGACTCATTCGCCATTTTCCTCGATGGCGAGAAAGTGACGCTTGATGATTTGAACGACCTCGCCGAAAAGACAGAATTTCTTTGGAGCATAAACGGCATCGAAGACCCGTACATCACCGAGAAACTCACGAGGCTCAAAGAGAGGGAGGACATGACCGTAGATGCCGAATTCAAAGGATTCATCGCCTCGGTTGAGAAGCCGCGCGATCTCAAAGCCATCGGAACCGCTGAAAAAGCCAGTATCGATTTGTTCGTTAATGGCAGAATGCGCGAGAGGGACATTTTGAAGCACATACCTACCGCCCGAGTGGTCGAGAGCTACCTTTACGGTCAAATTCATTTCGACTCTCTGGACGATGAGGTGGACCGCTTCACTAGTAGTCGCGAAGGCGTCGTGGCAGATGATCCCAAGTTCGAGCAATTTCTCGGAGATTTCAAAACGCGCGTATTGAATCCCATTCTTGAAGACTGGGACGCGTGGCGAAGAAAACACAAGAAAGATGGCGATATCGACAACGATGCGATACCAGCGAAAGAGCGAAAAGCTGGGGAACTTTTCAATGCTATCTCAGGAGAATACACGTTGCCCCCTGGCTCGACGAACAAGCAAAAAGTCGATGGCTGGGTAGATGCGTTGAGCGGTAACGCTAGCTTCAACTTTGCGTCGTATGCAGAATGCTTCGTTTCCGAAAATCTCATACGGAAATTTATCGAAGATCAAGGCACGGCCCTATCCACTGAAGCGCAGCAGAACGTCACGGAATGGAAACGAAAAGAAACGCAGAATAAAACAAACGGAAACGTCACGATTGACCTCAGACTCGACAACGATGACAAGAGCTATCTTGATATGGCGGGTCTAGCGAATTTGGTCGATCGGACGGGCAGTCTCCCTGCGGATTCTAAGACATATCGCCCCATTCGAGATGCCCTCATGCACACGGCCCTTCTCACTGACGAAGCGAAGCGACGACTGACAACGGTTTACGACAACATCCGCGCTAGAGTAATTACTCTGTTGAGCTGAATGGCGCTGCGGGCGTAATGAACTGTGCTGATATGACCCCGCACAAAACCGTCCCTGCCTACATCGCCGCAGCAGATGCGGATAAGCGTGCAGTGCTGAAAGAAGTGCGCGCGCTCGTGCGCGCAACAGCGCCGCAGGCGAAAGAGGCAATCGCCTATGGCATGCCCGGCTACAAATGGCACGAGAAGCCGCTCGTCTACTTTGCCGCGATGAAAGGGCACCTCGGGCTTTACCCCACCCCCGGCCCACTGCGCACCTGCGCTGCGCTCCTCGGTTCATTCTCTACCTCGAAAGGCTGCCTGCGCATCCCCTACGGCACGAAGCTCCCCAAGGCGCTCATCGCACGATTGCTGAAAGAGCGGATGAAAGAGATACGCGCACTCACCTCGTGAACGTCGAGTCGTGTTCGCGAGCATACTATTCAGAGACTCGCGCGTGCATTCCCTTTTCGGCGGCGTAGCCACCACAGCGCAGTTCCGGCGACAAGCACGGCTACGACGGTACCGAAGAGGAATGAACTGCCGCCGCCTGTCTCCTCTTTTCCTTCTTCACGTCCTGCGCCATCGGCAGGAACGGCCTCGGTCACCACGCGAAGCTCTGCATCGCGCGCCGTTGCGTCGAATATTGTCTTCGCGCCGAGTCCTGCCGCGGTCGCTACGATACTCTCGCCCGCCGAAACCATCGCTTCCGCGCCGTCGGCCTTCGAACGGAAGGCCACCCTGCCCTCGGTCACCTCGATCTTCGATTCGCTTCCCGTCTCGGAAAGGATAAATCGCGTGCCTCTGGTGCCTGCAATCGCTTGGCTCATCTCTACTTCCATCGTGCCTTCTCTCACCATCTTTTTCACATTCACCCAGATGTTGCCGGCGACTAGCTTGAGCTTGCTGTTCTTCTTGGGCGGCGACGTCACGACGATTTCCGTTTCTGGCCGCACGAGAAATGTCGAGAGATCCGCGAATCCGATAATGGCCTGACTATCCTCCCCCGTCTTCACATGATCAAGGACATACAGCACGGTGCCGAGCTTGGCGAACGTCCACTTTGGATCATTCTCGTGCCGCGTTTCCACCTCGCCGGTGAGCGAACTGAACCGCGCACCAGAATCCTCGAGCTCGCTCGCGTCAAACTTCCAATCGCCGAATTCGCCCGAAAGCCGCATTTCTTTGCCGCCGACAAACGAAAGTGCAAGCGCTGATTCCTTTGGATCCTCTGGCTGCGTAATCTTCTCGAATGTAGCAAACGCGCCCGTGCCACCGATGCGACCCCCGACCGTCGCACCATTCCCGCAGGTGCCCTTGAACGTCCCTGCCGGGCCGCCGGTAAAGCGGAGCGAACACGAAACGCCGTCTACTGCCGGAATGTCCTCTGCATCTTCCATCTTGTAAGCGGGACCCATGGGCGTTTCGGTTTCCTCGGTGATAATCTGTCCCGGCGTGTCGATCACATACTCCAGGTGGAGCGATGCTTTGCCAAAATCTTTCTTCCAGAACAGGTACCCCGACGTACCGCCCATTTCGCCGACATTCCAGAATCGAAGCGTATACTCGATGCCCGAAAGCCTCACGCCAGTCCTGTTGCCGACCTTGTACTCATAGCTCTGTATCAACTGCCCCTTCGAGAGGCCGAGCGTGTGCGGCTCATCGAAATCTATCGAGCCAGAAACGGTAATCTGCTTGGGCGACACGCCAAACGGCAGCTCTTGGGCAGACACAACGAAGCCCGAGGTTGCGATGAGCAATGCGGGAAGCAGGGCGAGTATTCTCATACGAGAAAGATGAGTCCTATAATATCTTGAGTGTAGCACTACTCCCACCCTTTCGGTTTCTTGCGCAAGTAGCGGCGCTCGAACCGAGCGAAAATGCCGTGCCACCACGCCCATGCGATGTGCAGCCAGCGCATGCGGCCTCGTGCGCGCGGCGCGCGCACGCGCGAGATCACGGGACGTGTCGCGTATAAGCAGGCCGGACATTCGCGCAGCTCGCGTGCAAGCCCGCGCTCGGCAAAGAACGGCGTCTGGCAATGCTTGCAGTACACGGTGGCCATATAGCGAGTATAGCTTACGCGCACCTTCTCCCGCCAACGCTCTTGACTCCCCCTTGCGGCGCGCTAGCCTAAAGGGCAGAAGATCGGCAAGAAAGCCGATCAGAGAACGGGAGAGTCCCATGGCAGGAAATCATCTGAAAGCCGTCACCGCGGAAAAGCTACCGTGGCTCGACGAGGCCTTGCGTCATGTTCTCGAATGCTGCGCCAACGGCGAGGGAGACATGCTCGTTGTCTCGTACACGAGCATCCCCCAAGGCGGCCCGGGTGTCGAGTGTCTCGATGCGACTCATGGCGGCGTTCGTCGCTGCTCTATCACGAGCGTCCACGTCACGGTCGAGCTCCCCGAGGGCATCGCCGCGACCGACGAGGAGAGCATGCCACAGCAAGTCGTATTCTATGCCGGATGAGCGCCCCACGAACGTCTGATGGCCCGCACTCGCTGCGGGCCATTCGTCATGAGCATCATTTCGCGACACGCTCCGCGTCTTCGAGCTTGACCGACAAGAGCTTCGATACCCCATCGCTCCCCATCGTCACGCCAAACAGCTCTCCTGCCGCGGCCATCGTCGCGCGATTGTGCGTGATGACAATAAGCTGCGAATGCGCGCCCAGTTCGCGGATCATGTCGGCATAGCGCTTGCTATTCGCCTCGTCGAGTGCGGCGTCTGTCTCGTCGAGAATGAGGAACGGCGGCGGATTCACGCGGGTCATCGAGAAGATGAGCGCGATAGAGGTGAGCGCGCGCTCGCCGCCCGACAGCGCTTCGAGGCCGCGCACCTTCTTGCGCGGAAGCGCGACAGCAATCGAGATGCCCGGCTGCACCTCGTCGTCTTCCGCCACCATGTCTTCGTCGAGCGATTCGTCGTCGGTCTGCGGCGCGCGCCTTCCCTTCTCAATAGCGAGCTTGGCCGAGCCGCCGCCAAACAATTTTGCGAAGAAACCTTGCAGCGCATCGTTGATCTTGTGCATCCCCTCTTCAAATCGCTGATCAATCGTGTCTTCGAGCTCCTCGATGAGCTTTGCAAGCGACGCCGCGGATTGCTCGAGATCGATGAGTTCTTTCGCAAGATACTCGTCGCGCTCCTTCGTCTGGGAGAATTCGCGTATCACTGCATCGCTGTTGCCAGTGCCTGATTCTTCTATCTTTATTTTGAGGCGCTCGAGCGCGCGGCGCCGCTTCTCCTGCATACTCCTGTCTTCGGACAGAGCCCCTTCTGGTATCGTGTCGCGCTCCCAGGAGTGCACGGCAGCGCCCACGAGCGTGATGCCCTCGCGCACCTCGTCTTCGAATCGCGTCCGCGCCTGTCCTATGTGCGCGAGCGATGCATGGAGTGC
>CAZQNX010000052.1:0-6101 GCA_964595025.1 uncultured Candidatus Saccharibacteria bacterium
CGGGCGAGAAGCGCGAATTCGGCGTGCATGCGCTCCGTATCATCAAGGCCGATCCCCTCTTTGCGGGCATGAAGCGCAAGACCCCGGTGCTCCAGAGTCATGGCGACAAGATATTTCCCCACCGCTCGCTCACGATACTCGGCAGTACCGACAATGCGCCTGTCGCAGCGGGGCGGCACAAGCACCTGGTGGGCGTGCAGTTTCATCCCGAGGTGACAGATTCTCTCGAAGGCGCAACACTCTTCCGCAACTTCGCGATGCGTATCTGCGGCATTACGGATCCTTTCCCCGCCAAAAGTGCGGCGAAACGGAAAGTACAAGAATTGAAAGATCAGATCGGCGACAAGAACGTGCTCCTTGCGCTGTCGGGCGGGTCTGATTCATCGGTTGTCGCGTATCTCTTGCGCGATGCGATGAAGCAAAGCAGAGGCGCGCTCCATGGCGTCTACATTCGCGGCATCGACAGGCCCGACGATGAGGCGTTCGTACGGAAGTGTTTTGGCAACAAGCCCTGGATACAGGTGCGCATCGTGGATGCGACCGCAGAATTCCTGAAGGCGCTCGCGGGCAAGCATACCATGAAGGATAAGCGCATCGCGATGCGCGGCGTGTATCGCAGTGTCTTAGAAAAGGAGATCAAGAGCTTCGATATCGATTTCATCGCGCAGGGTACGCTCTATACCGATCTGCGCGAGAGCGGCAAGGGGCATGCCACCGGCGCGCGCGTCGCCGAGATCAAACTGCACCACAATACGGCACTCGATTTCTCGGTGCCCGAACTCTCCCCGCTCGATGATTGTGTAAAGGATAGCGCACGCGACATCGGGCGCGAGATAGGTGTCCCCGAGAGTCTCCTCATCCGCCACCCTTTCCCTGGCCCGGGGCTCGTCGTGCGCATCGAGGGCGAAGTGACGGCCGACGCGCTCGCGACGGCGCGCGCCATCGATGGCATCTACATCGAAGAATTGCGCACAGCAAAGCTCTACAACACGGTGTGGCAAGCAGGGGCGACACTCACCCGCAGCGAACACACGGCAACCAAGGGCGATGATGCGGGCACGGGACATGTCGTCGCGCTCTGGGCGGTGTGGAGCGTGAATGGCTTCACCGCACGCTGGGCGCAGCTTCCCTACGAATTCTTGGATGCGGTGAGTCGTCGCATCACGAACGAAGTGCGGTCCGTCGCCGCGGTCGTCTACCGCATCTCCGACAAACCGCCTGCGACTATCGAGTGGGGGTGATCTCATCCCCCGCAAAGCGTCGGCGGAAGGAATCGAGCTCGTCGTAGTTGTGCAGGCAGTCGATGCGGCTGTCGAGATCTGCCCTCTTGAGCGCGTCGCGTACGCCATGTTTTACATTGAGTAGCGCCACGTGCATGCCGCGCGCGGCGCAAGTATCAGCAATCTCCTCAAAACCCTCGAGGCCGCTGCCATCGATGCCATTTACGCCCGAGCAGTTCATCACGAGTGCGCGCAGCTTTTCGTGCGTGCGGGCTTCGCGCTCGGCGATGCGCGCGTACGTTTCCTCGACGATACGCTCGGCGTTCGCATATACGAATGCGCGATCGACGCGGATGATGAGTACGTGCGGGTAGATATCGATATCCTCGTTGTGCGCAAGAGAGCGGAGTGTATGCCAGGCGCGGTGCATACCGAGCTCGACGACCTCGACCTGCATGACCGACCAGATGAAGACGAGGAGTGCGACGATGACACCGAGGAAGACCGCGTCGTCGGGCTTCACGAGGACAGCGCACGCGCCGGTGATGGCTGCGACGATGCCATCTGCGGGTGCTACCGCATAGAGATGCCTGATACGCTCAAGGCTCACCAGTCGCACGACCGCAGAGAGGATGATGGCAGCAAGCGTCGCCTTGGGTAGGAAGTATAGGAGCGGGGTGAGTATGAATATCGCCGCGACGATGCAGATCGCGGTCGTTACCCCCGAGAGTGCTGTGCGGCCTCCGGCGGAGACATTGAGTGCGGAAATCGAGAATGAACCGCTCACGGGGTAGCCTTGGAATAATCCGGCAGTCGTGTTTGCGAGCCCTTGTCCCACCAGCTCCTGATCAACATCGATCTTCTGTTTCTTCTCGCTCGCGAGGGCTTTCGCTATCGCGAATGATTCCATGAATCCAATGAGTGCGAGGACGATTGCTTGCGGTCCGAGTGCAAGAATGTCGCCGAAGCCGATAGCATGGAACGATGGCAGTGCTTGCGGGATCGTGCCGATGACCGCGACACCGTACGACTCAAGATCCGCGACCCAGCTTGCCGCCGTCGCAAGTGCCATGACGACGAGCGCACTGGGGAATGCCGCACCGAGGTTGCGCAGCATGAGTACTGCGGCGAGCGATGCAACACCAATGACGAGCGTTGCCGGATTCGCGTCGGATACGACAAGTAGGAGGGCGTGCATCGTCTGGAAGACGAACTCGTGCGTGCCGACGGATACGCCGAGGAATGCGGGCACCTGGGTGAGCGCTATCACGAGAGCTGCGCCTGTTGAGAACCCGATGAGCACCGAGTGCGGGACGAGACGCATGATGAAGCCGAGCCGGAAGACACCGAGTGCGAGCTGGGAGATGCCGACCATGAATGCGAGGGCTGCGGCGAGCGTGATCATGCGCTCCGGCCCCTCCCCCGCATACGGCGCAAGCGCCGAAAGCGAGAGCAGGCTCATCACGCCGACCGGACCCGTCACCATCTGGCGCGAACTGCCCCATAGTACTGCGACCAGGACGCCGAAGAATGCGGCGTACAGGCCGTTGATCGGCGAGAGACCCAAGAGCAGTGCATACGCCATGGCCTGCGGTATGAGTACCACCGCAACGGTGATGCCCGCAAAGACATCGCTCCGAATCTGCGCCTTGTCTACCGAACCGTGCTCGGAGAGAGGTGCGGGGGTGAAGAGGTGCGGGAATGCGCGCGTGATTGCCTCGAAGTACTTTGTCATCACCGTGCAGTGTACCGCTTTTCTTTGCCATGGTACACTCATGTCGCTCCTCACTTGGGCCCATAGTATAGCGGTAGAACGACTCCATGGCATGGAGTAGGTCGGGGTTCGACTCCCCGTGGGTCCACATAAGATATGGCAGTCGGACACACCGCCGGTTTCGTTCCCGCCCTTGCCGCTCTGCTCGGGAATCTTTTCATTGCCATCCTCAAGTGGCTGGGCTTCTTCGCATCGGGCTCAAGCGCGATGTTCGCTGAGGGCGTGCATAGTATCGCCGACGTATCGAATCAGGCACTCCTGCTCTTCGGCGTCGTGCGTGCGCGCCGCGCACCGACGCCCGAATTCGAATATGGTTATGGCCGCGAACGTTTCTTCTGGGCGCTCATATCTGCCTGTGGGATATTTTTCCTGGGTGCAGGCATTACGCTTTTTCACGCGTGGGAATCCATCATGCATCCGATGCGCAGTGGACTCTCGTCGTTCTCGTCGGGGATACTCATCGTCGCTTTCGTGATTGAGCTTGGTACGCTCGTGGTCGCCCTGCGGGCGCTCAAGTCGCGGTTTCGCACACAGACATGGAGCTATGCGTTGACGCACGGCGATCCCGTCACTGTCGCGGTCGTGTACGAAGATGCGGTCGCGGTACTCGGCGTCCTTGTCGCGCTTGCCAGCATGTGGCTCGCCGAATACACCGGCGAGGCCCGATGGGATGGTTTCGGGGCCCTCATCATCGGGGGCTTGCTCGCCTTCATCGCCATCGTGCTTATTCGCAAGAATCACCAGTATCTCATCGGACGCTCGATGCCTGAATCCATGCGCCGCAAGATCGTGAAGCTCCTCGAGAAAGATCCAATCATCGAGAAGGTCATCGACTTCAAATCATCGACACTCGGACTCGATGAGTACCGCGTAAAGTGCGAGGTCGAGATCAATGGCAGTGCGCTCTTTCGCGAGATACGCGAGCGCGAGTTCGTCTCGGATCGTTTCGAAGAAGTCGCGCACGACGAAGATGCTTTCGTGCGTTTCTGCGTCGAGTACGCGGATCGCATTCCGCGCGTGATAGGCGAGCACATCAATCGCGTCGAGGCGATCGTGCAGAAAGCATATCCAACTGTCATACACATCGATATAGAGTTGAATTGAGAGAGCGCCCAGAGATGTCTCCGGGCGCTTCATCGACCTCTTCATGGGCGAGGCCCGTCGAGGCACGGAATGAACAGCACCTGTATCGGTGTATTGCATCCGCACTAGAACTCTTCCGGCTCGAGGCCGATCATGTGCTGTCTTCCACATGTCGGACACCTGATGCCATCAGCGGTAAGATGCATCAGTACAAACTGCTTCTTGTGCTCCGGTTCCGGCTCTTGCGGCCCGGGCTCGACTGGTCCCTGCATGCACATGGCATGCCTCCTCTCTTCGTTCTGCAAGTTGCACCTGCAGAAGTAAGCCACGAAATCAGCCGCGAATCAAGACGCAGATGTTGCGCTTGCCGCGCTTGAGGAGCGCGATGCCCGACGAGAGATCCGTGTCGGCAAGCGCGCGTTCGACCGATACTTTTTCTCCGTTGAGTGAGACAGCGCCGCTCTCGATGAATTCGCGCGCTTCGCGTTTGGATGTAGCCAGGCTTGATGCGATGAGTATGTCGACGAGACTTTCCCCGCCGTGTACCGCGTGTGAGGGAGCAGCGCTCGCTAGCATCCGCTTCATGTCTTCATCCATCTCCCCTTCCCATCCAGCACCGAACAGGAATTCGGAGACGCGCTCTGCGCGCGCGGCCTCGTCGTCGCCGTGCACGATTGCGGTCGCTGCTCGTGCGAGCTCGCGTTGTGCGGTGCGCGTGCTCGGGTCGGCTTGATGTGCCGTCAGAATGCTCGCTATCTCTTCGAGGGGCTTGTCGGTGAATATCTTGAGGTACTGCTCGACAACCGCGTCGTCCTGATTCAGCCAGAATTGGTAGAAAGCGAAACGAGACGTCTTTTCTGGGTCGAGCCACACGGCATTGCCCTCGCTCTTGCCAAACTTCTTACCTGCGGCATCGGTAATGAGCGGAATCGTGAGCGCGTAGGCGCTCGCATTTTCCTTGCGGCGGATGAGCTCGACGCCAGCCATGATGTTTCCCCACTGATCCGAGCCCGACACTTGCACCTCACACTGGCGTGTCTTGAAGAGATGCCAGAAGTCGTAGCCCTGCAGCAACGGGTATGCGAATTCGGTGTAAGTGATCCCCTCTTCGCTCTCGAGACGTTTCGCAATCGCATCCTTCTTCATCAGATTGTTCACGGTGAAGTGTTTGCCGATATCGCGGAGGAACCCGATGAGATCAAGCTTCGAGAGCCAGTCGTAATTATTGACTACCTCCACATCGCCCCCGAGCAGGCGCGATACTTGTGCGCCGATCTTCGCTGCTCGCTCGGCGACGATATCGGGTGGCGTGAGCGGGCGCTCTACATCGGGCTTGGGGTCCCCGATCATGCCTGTGCCGCCCCCGATGAGGAGGATGACGTTGTGCCCTGCCGCTTTGATGTGGCGGAGCATCATGTATACCGCGAGATTGCCAGCGTGTATCGAATCGGCCGTCGGGTCGACCCCGAGATAGAAGGTGCGGCGTTTGCCAGCCGGCGGATCAGTAATCTCTTCGAGCGTCTCGCTCGAGAACTGATAGACGAAGCCGCGGGCTTTGAGAGTGTCGGCGAGGTTCATGCGCAAAACTATAGCACGCGTATCATTTTGAAAAAGGCCGTCACGCATGCCCATCGCGGGCGCGCTCCCTCTCCTGCACCTCATGCTCGTCCATCCCGAAATGGTGCGCGAATTCGTGCCAGATGGTGTCCGCGACTATCTTGCGCACTTGCTCGCGAAAGCTTTGTTCGTACTCATATCGATTTACGAAATCGATATGGGGGAGTTCTTCGTCGGCCATGTCGAGTATTGGCAGACGGTAGAGCGTGATGGTGTCGGGCAGTGTCATGCCTATGCCGTAGTGCTCTCCCCGCGCGGTGAGCGGGATGCCTTTGTACAAGCCGAGCAGTGTCTCGTCTTCGTGAAGGCCTTGAAGCTTCCTGTCTTCCTCGCTTGGTTCGTCTTCGGTAAGAAGCGCGACATTCCGTATCTTTTCGCGCACCCATGCGGGCAGCTTTTCGTATCCT
>CAZQNX010000053.1:0-5972 GCA_964595025.1 uncultured Candidatus Saccharibacteria bacterium
CGCCGCGATCTCGTCGTTGAGCGCCGTCTGGCGGTCGGCGAGCTTCATGAGCTCATCTTCGCGCGTGGTGCGCGCGCCGGTCGCCGTCTTCTTTTGTTTTGCCGGAGTGATCTTCAGTTCGTCGTAGAGGACGTCACCGAGCTGCTTGGGCGAATTGATGTTGAACTCGCGCCCCGCGTGGCGATAGATGCTCGCTGCGATGCGCTCGAGCTCCTTGTGATATTCAGTCGCAAGATTCGCAAGGTACTTTGTGTCGACGGCGACACCTGTCTCATTCATGCGTGCAACGACCGGTAAGAGTGGCTTCTCGATGCGATCGAACACCTCTTGCAAGCGGCCCGTCTGCGCGAGATCTGCCATGATCTTTTCTTTTGCGCGTGGCCATTCTTCGGTGTTGGCGTATGCATAAATCTCATCGGTGCCAGGCGTCGTGTAATCGCTGCGCAAGAGCCAGAGCGCAAGCGACACTTCGGCAAGCTCGTGCGCATCTATCTCTACTGGCGCGACAGAAAACAGCGCGGCTGTTGCGGCGGGCTGCGCAGCCTCACGCTTTGGCGCCGCACGTTTGATGAGTCCGCGCACACGCTCTTTGAGAGCGCGGAATTCGAGTGCGTCGCATAGCTTTTCGATGCCAGACACATGATCGGCGAGCGTCCATGGATGATCGGGTAGCACAAAATCGACGGGCGCATCGTGCCGTATCGTCGCGAGCGACTTCGAGAGGAATGCGTCGTGCTTGCCGCCCTTCAAGAGCTCGAGCATGCGCGGCTTTACTTCTTTTGCAAACGCGGCCTCGTGCTTCTCTATGGCGTCGTAGATATCCTCGATTGAGCCGAATTTCTCGATGAGCTCGGTCGCACCCTTCTCGCCGATACCTTTTATGCCTTTTATGTTATCGCTCGGGTCGCCGCGCAGCGCCTTGTAATCGACGATGTGCTCGGGTCCGAAGCCGTAACGCTCGTGCACCCGGTCGCTATCGTACAGGATGGTATCGTTGATACCTTTGCGGAGCGTATACACGCGCACGCGGTCGTTTACAAGCTGCAGCGTATCCATATCGCCCGTCGCGATCACGACCTCGATATCCGGATGCATCGACGCCTGTTGTGCGAACGTTCCTATCACATCGTCGGCTTCAAAACCGGGCGCACCGATGCTCGGGATGCCGAAGGCCGCAAAGACCTCGGGTGCTTTCTGGAGCTGGACGATGAGCGCATCATCGGCTTCGCCGCGCGTGCCTTTGTATTCTTCGTACATGTCGTGGCGGAATGTCTTCCCCGGCAGATCGCGTGCCGCGATGAGGTAGTCGGGCTTCAGTTCCTCGGCGAGCTTGAGGAGCATCGAGGAGAGTCCGTACAAGGCCCCTGTGGGCTGCCCGTCGCTCGACGAAAAATCCGGGAGCGCATGGTACGCGCGATGGATGATCGCGTGCGAATCGAGGATGACGAGGCGTTTCTTAGTGGGCGATGCCATAGGTGATGCGGCGGCTGTCGCCGTCACCCTCTAGTGTAACCTTTTGTGCCGTCTCCGGCACGGCACCAGCCACCTGCTCGGGCCACTCTATACATATGAGGTTCCGCGGGTCGGCAGCGAGCTCTTTCCACCCCAGCATCTCGATATCGTGTGCACCGTGGAGTCGGTAGGCATCTATATGTATGAGTCGGGCGAACCCGGTGCCCGAAGGAGCGATATCATACATCTGCATGATGACGAACGTCGGGCTCTGCACTGACTCCTGCACACCACAGGCTCGTGCCACAGCCTGCACGAATGTCGTCTTCCCCGCCCCCAATTCTCCCGAGAGCGCAACGATAGTCGCACTATCCTTTCGCGGCGCAAGCGTGCGCGCAAACGCCGCGGCCTCGGCATCAAACGCTTCGAGCGAGTGGGTTTCCATGGGGGCATCATACACGCAGAGAAGTGCGTTACAATGAGTGGCGATGACCCAGTTCCCTAGCGAAAAGAAGCAGGAAGAGCGGCTTGGCGAATTGCGGCGCCGCGAAGAAGAGCAGCTCGCGGAGGTGCTCTCGCAAAAATACGGCGTCGAGTATGCCGACCTCACGAGCAAATCGATCGATACGGATGCACTGCGCCTCGTGGCCGAGGCGAAAGCACGCGAGACAGAGACGGCGGCATTCCGCCGCGTCAACAAGATCATCTTCCTCGCGATGCGCGCGCCCGAGCGGCCCGACGCACTCCAGGTGGCGGCCGATATCGAGCGCCTCGGGTATCAGGTGCGCCGCGTGATGGTCTCGCGCGCGTCGCTCGAGCACGCGTGGGATCGCTACCACGACATCTCGTACGCGACCGAGACCGAAGCCGGTGTGCTCACACTCTCAAACGACACTATCACCGAAATGATGCAGAGGCTCAAGAAGATCGCCGACGTGCAGGCCGAAATCGCCTCGCACACAGGCTCGAAGGATACGCACCGTATCTCGCGCGTGCTCGAGATCCTCATGGCGGGCGCGCTCTCACTCGGTGCGTCCGACGTCCACCTCGAACCCGAGGACAGCGGCGTGCGCATGCGCTACCGCCTCGACGGCGTTCTCATCGAAGCGGCGATGTTTGATGCCGCCACCTATGCGCTCATCTCGAGCCGCATCAAGCTCCTCTCGGGCCTCAAGCTCAATGTGAAGAGCGCCGCCCAAGACGGCCGCTTCTCGATCGTGGTCAACGAGAAAGAGATAGAAATCCGTACCTCGATACTCCCCGGCGCATATGCCGAGACCATCGTGATGCGCGTGCTCGATCCCAAGAAGATCGGACTCGGGCTCGAAGCGCTCGGCTTCGATATCTACCTCATGGAGCTGCTCAAGAAAGAGATCGCGAAGCCGAACGGCATGATACTCAACACCGGCCCCACCGGAAGCGGTAAGACGACGACTCTCTACGCATTTTTGAAAGAGGTGCACGATCCTGGCATCAAGATCATCACGATCGAGGATCCAATCGAGTATCACCTCCCCGGCATCGTGCAGACGCAGGTGTCGAAAGACTACACCTTCGCACTCGGTCTTCGCAGTACACTGCGCCAAGACCCGGATGTAATCATGGTCGGCGAGATTCGCGATAGCGAAGTCGCCTCGACTGCCGTGCACGCGGCGCTCACCGGGCACCTCGTCTTCTCGACGCTCCACACCAACGACGCGGCGGGCACTTTCCCCCGCCTCGTCGACATGGGTGTCTCCGCGGATATCTTGGGCGCCTCGCTCACCGTCGCGATGGCGCAACGCTTGGTGCGACGCCTGTGTCCCGCGTGTCGCGTGTCGGTTCCGATCAGCGGCGCGGCGCGCACCACGATGGACGCACTCCTGAAGAACATTCCACATGCCGACGAGCTCCCCGAAAATCACGACACCATGTGGGAGGCAAAAGGATGCGAAGCGTGCGGAGGCATCGGCTACAAGGGTCGCATCACGGTGATCGAAGCAATCCTCATGGATAAGACGATCGAGGACACGATTCGTACGACGAGCAGTGAACACCAGATATGGGCCGCGGCGAAGCACCAGGGTATCCGTCGCATGGCGCAGGACGGCGCGGTAAAAGTGCTCAAGGGCGTCACCAGTCTCGACGAACTCAGTCGTGTCGTCAATCTAGAAGACCCGACGATGCTCGCGCAGTTTGCAGAATGAGAAACGCAAGTGGCCTCCTGGTTAGACCACACTTCCCCGTTGCGCGCCCGCCATTCGATGCTAGTCTGCGAGCAGGAATGAGAAACGCCCCGCGGAAGCG
This sequence comes from uncultured Candidatus Saccharibacteria bacterium, assembly GCA_964595025.1. Classification (GTDB taxonomy): domain Bacteria; phylum Patescibacteriota; class Minisyncoccia; order Phycocordibacterales; family UBA2100; genus UBA10103. The sequence goes on from CAZQNX010000053.1 coordinate 3,739, forward strand.
AGGCGTTTCTGTAGATTCGGAGATGCACACTATCGGGCGATGCTTTCAGGCATGAAAGGTGCGACGCGGTTCTAAGGATAGAGCGAGTCGAAACTTGCTCGTCCTCGAAAAAGTCACCATCGCCCGATGCTATGCGCCTCCGAAAAATCTGGCACGGAAAAAGCGGCCATGAGAGCCGCTGCTATTGGTAGTGTATCATATAGTCTCTTTTTGTCAACAAGGCTCCGCGCAGGGGCCTGTAGTACTATTGGGTGATGAGTACGAGCCCTGAACCTGCGGAAAAAGGCGGGAGAAATCTCGACCAGGCGCTCCGCCCTGTCGATTGGAGCGAATACGTCGGCCAGGCAACGATCAAGGAAAATCTGCGCATCCTCCTCCAAGCCGCCAAGGGCCGCAAGCACCAGCCCGAGCACATCCTTTTCTACGGTCCACCAGGACTCGGCAAGACGACACTCTCGCATCTCGTGGCCAAGGAGATCAATGCATCGCTGCGCAGCACCTCGGGGCCTGCGATCGAGCGCGTGGGCGATCTCGCCTCTATCCTCACCAATCTCTCGCCTGGCGACATCCTCTTCATCGACGAGATCCACCGGCTCAATCGCACCATCGAGGAAGTGCTCTACCCTGCCATGGAAGCCGGCATGCTCGATATCGTCATCGGCAAGGGGCCTTCGGCGCGCACGGTGCAGCTCGAGCTGCCCGCATTCACGCTTGTCGCCGCGACCACGCGCATCTCGATGCTCTCTGCACCTCTGCGTAGCCGCTTCTCGGGCGGCACCTTCCGCTTGCAGTACTACACCGAAGACGAGATCGTGGAAATCCTGCGCCGCTCGGCGAAGATTCTCGAGATCGCGATAGATGACGACTCGCTGCGCGAGATCGCGCGACGCAGCCGCGCGACGCCGCGCACGGCAAACTATCTCTTGAAGCGCTGTCGAGATTTCGCGGCGGTAAACGAGGAATCGCTCACCATCAAGACGGTGCGCAAGGCACTCGCGCTTCTCGAGATAGACGAGGCGGGTCTGAATCAGATCGACCGCGATATGCTCACGCTCATCATCGAGAAATTCGACGGCGGACCAGTGGGCCTCAAGACCATCGCTGCTGCGCTTTCGGAAGAAGAGGCGACGATAGAGGAGGTAAACGAGCCGTACTTATTGCAAATTGGCTTCTTGGAACGCACGCCGCGCGGGCGCATGGTGACGAAGCAGGGATACGAACATGTCGGCGCAAAGATGTCGCCCCGACAGGAAAGTTTGAAAATCTAAAATCCTCTGCTCTGCCACCGTTCGATAAACTCAAACTGATGTGCGAAGTTGAGCACATTGAGCGTCAGATTGTCTCGGATGCTGTAGCCTACCCACAGTTCGAAGAAAACTGCGAAAAGCACGGTCGCGGCCACCGGCAAGCGCCACGCGGCAAAGAAGCCGAGTATCATTGCAAACGTATCTGATATCGAGTTGATGATGCTGTCGCCCATGTAGCCCTGCGCGAGCGCTTGCTGCCGGTAGGCATCGATGACCATTGGCGTGTTCTCAAGAACTTCCCACCCTATCTCTACGCCCATCGAAAAAAGCAACCGGGTGGCGGCCGACACCTGCGGAAACAATACCCACAGGAGTGCGTAAAAAAGAAAACCGTGAATGACGTGGGAGAACGTGTACCAGTCCGAGAGGTGCTGCGAATTTCCCGCGCCCTGCACGATTCCCTCCCAGAGCTTCACAGTGCCATCCGTCGCTACCCACGGCTGACCAAAGAGCGCGAGGACGACCGCCTGTAGGGCAAGAAGCGCGAATGCGATGCCTGTAAAGTGCGTGCGACTCATGGCATACAGTGTGGCATGGGTGTATAGTTTTGCCACCAAGATAGATTCGTATGGGCGGACACAATAAATGGTCGCAGATAAAGAGACAAAAAGGAGCGAACGACGCCGCCAAGAGTAAGGTGTGGGCAAAGCTCTCGCGTCGCCTCACCGTCGAGAGCAAGCAGGTGGGGGGCGATGCGAACGCGGTCAATGTGCGCTCTATAGTAGAAACAGCCAAGCGCGAGAACATGCCCAAAGACGCGATAGAGCGCGCGATAGCAAAGGGCGCGGGTGCGGACGCAGGAGACATGGAGGCGATCACCTACGAAGCGTACGGCCCAGGCGGCGCTGCCATCATCATCGAGACACTCACCGACAGCCGCAATCGCACCGCTGCAGAAATAAAACACCTGCTTTCGGAAAATGGCAT
>CAZQNX010000054.1:0-5951 GCA_964595025.1 uncultured Candidatus Saccharibacteria bacterium
AGGGAAGCGTCATCCCCATCGCCACCTCCTCGCTCGGCCTTCCCACCTTCGCCTCTCTCGCGTCATACCTCACGCTTGCCGACTGGTACTCCACCACGACCAGTGACCTGCAAGAGGGAAGCAACCTGTACTACACCGACACCCGCGTCAACGCATACATCGCAGCCTCCTCCACCATCCCCAAGGTGTACACGGCCAACGTCTTCGCTGCACTGCAGTCGTTCACCAACAGCTCGACGACGCTGGCGAGCTTCGGGTATGCAAGCAGCACCAACCTCTTCGCGGGCTCCGCTACTACCACCAACCTCTCGCTCACCGGCATCGCCGGAGGAAGTCTCCTCAAGACTGGCGCGGGCGGCTACATTCTTCCGGCGATTGCAGGGACTGATTATGCCAACTTCGCCTACCTCTTCCCCAACAACGCCACTTCTACACAACTTCGCTTCACCGCAGGACTCGACGCCTCATCAACAGGACTCCTCATTGATGGTATCGCTGCTCTCCAAGGCTCCACTACCCGCAACAACTACTTCTTTGGCGGGGCCACTACCTCGGCCAATCTTCTCGGTAGCTACAACTATGCAATAGGGCAGTACGCGATGGCGAATGCGACGAATAGCTCTTTTGCAAATAATATTGCAATTGGACAAAAAGCTTTAACAGGTTCGTTTGCAGGAGAAAATACAGGAATACATAACATTGCACTCGGCAGAAGCACTCTCTTTTCGAACCTTTCCGGGTCTTTTAACAATGCCTTCGGTGATAGCGCTCTTTCCACTAATCTCAGCGGGTCAAACAATAACGCCCTCGGTCAAGACGCTCTTTCTTCGAACACCACCGGTTCCGATAACAATGCTTTTGGAACAGGAGCTCTCTTTTCTAATACCTCCGGTGTTTATAACGTCGGTATCGGCTACAATGCACTCTATAATGCTTCGTCATCAGGTGACAATATCGCAATAGGGCGATCAGCACTTTTAGGTGACCCTGATAATTTTAGTGGTGAGAACAACATTGCATTAGGACAGGTTGCTCTGTATTCCAACAGCTCAGGTTGGAATAACAATGCCCTCGGGTATCAGTCACTCAAAAATAACACTTCGGGCAACGCAAACAACGCATTCGGGCCCAATGCCCTCGTTGGAAACACTAGCGGTAGTAATAACAATGCGTTTGGATCAGGGGCGCTTAGTTCAAATGACACAGGCTCTGAAAATATTGGTATTGGTACATGGGCTCTTCTTTCCAATCAGACAGGTTCGCACAACATTGGTATTGGATATCAGACAAGCGGAGGCAATACGACCGGTCTCTTCAATATTGCGATGGGTTATTTTGCCAATCAAACCGGCACCATCGGCACCTCCACCACCATCCTCGGCGCGCTCGCCGACGTCGGCGCCACCAATCTCTCTACCTCCACCGCCATTGGTGCTGGCTCACTCGTCTCTGCAAGCAATGCACTTGCACTCGGCGGTCTTGCAGCAAACAGCGTCCGCGTCGGCATTGGCACCACCTCACCATGGGCACGACTCTCGATTCATGCCAACCCCACAGACACTGCACCAAACGGTACGCTCTTCGCCATTGCATCTTCCACCAACGCGGCGACAACTACGCTCTTTTCTATCTCCAACACCGGCTCTACCACCGCAAGCAACGGCATCAACATCACCGGCGGCTGCTTCGCCGTCAACGGCGCGTGTCTCACCGCAGGTGGTGCATCATTCGCGTATCCCTTTACCGCCGGCACCAACTTTGGCGCTACTACTAATTCCACCACCACCAACCTCTCGCTCTTTGGAGGACTCAATGCGTCGTCTACCATCCGCTTTGGGAATGCGGGAGTAGTAGGACAGTTTGTGTGGGACAGCACGACAGGCAATCTTGGTCTTGGCACCACCACTCCGTTCTACAATCTCACCATCGCTTCTACTACCGGCTCTCAGCTCGCGCTCTCCGCTGGCGCAGGTATTGCACAGTGGGCGTTTAGAAACGCGGGAGGGAACTTCTATCTTTCGACGACCACCGTCGAAGGCACTGCTACTACTTCCACCGCCGCTCTCTCTGTTTCCGGCTCCGGCTTCGGTACCACCACACTCCGCGGTCTCTCCATCACTGGCCAAGCCACCTCAACCTCCAACGTCGGCTTCAACCTCACGAGCGGCTGCTTTGCGATCAATGGGACGTGTATTGGTGGGGGAGGAGGCGGCGGCATTACTTCGCTCGGCGCACTCAACCAGGGACAAACGGGAGCAACACAACTCTTCGCCACCTCGACGAGTGTTTTCAACGGACTCACGAGTGCACTCACCGTGGTCTCGGCAGGTAATACTCACACCTTTACGCCCTCACTCACTGGAACGCTCACTGTCGCTGGTGGTGGTACCGGCGCTTCCTCCTTCTCCTACGGTCTCGTCGGCTCAAACGGCGGCACGGGCGCCCTCACCACCTTCGCCACCTCCTCGCTCGGCCTCCTCACCACCAATATCAACGAAGGCACCAACCTGTACTACACCGACACCCGCGTCAACGCATACATCGCAGCCTCCTCCACCATCCCCAAGGTGTACACCGCAAACGTCTTCTCTGCGCTGCAGACCTTCGGCAACAGCTCGACGACGCTCGCGAGCTTCGGGTACGCGAGCAGCACGAATCTGTTTGCGGGGTCTGCGACGACTACCAATCTCTCCCTCACCGGTATCGCCGGAGGGAGCCTCCTCAAGACCGGTGCGGGTGGTTACATCCTTCCGGCGGTTGCGGGCACCGATTATGCAAACTTTGCGTATCCTTTTACGGGAGGTAACAACTACAACACCGCGACCGCCGCGACCACTTCGGCGCTCTTCGCAAGCGGAGGGCTTTTTGCATCGTCGACCATTCGCTTCGGCAATGCCGGCGTAACCAACCAGTTCCTCTTCGACTCGTCCACCGGACTCCTCGGACTCGGTGCCACCACCACCCCCTGGGGCCTCCTCTCCATCAACCCGAACGGCATCACCGGTCCTTCGTTTGTGATTGGCTCCTCAACTGCAACAAGCTTTGTGGTACAAAACAATGGCCGGGTTGGTATTGGGACATCGGCAGTGACTGGTAATCCAGGTGTCGTATTCGAGGTTGCAGGAGGTACTCAGCAGGTGAGTGGTGGTGACATTCAGTTTGGCACGGTCGGTACCGGCATACGTATCATCGGTAACGAGTCCTTCCTGTTCAACTCAAATCGGATGTCCTTTACTACCTCTGATGGAGAAGCTCTCTCGATTGCTAGTAGCAATGGTATTGCAGGCAATGTTGGTATTGGTACTACAACACCGCTCAATAATCTGACCATCGCCTCTTCCACCAATTCTCAGCTCGCGCTCTCCGCCGGCTCCGGCATCGCACAGTGGGCATTCCGCAATGCCGGAGGCAACTTCTACCTCTCCACCACCACTGTTGCGGGCACTGCCACCACCTCCACTGCCGCGCTCTCCGTCTCCGGCTCCGGCTTCGGCACCACCACACTCTCCGGTCTTTCTATCGTGGGCCAGGCCACCTCCACGTCGAATGTCGGCTTCAATCTAACCGGCGGGTGTTTCTCGATTAACGACGTATGCATCGGCGGGGGAAGTGGCGCATCATTTGCCTTCCCCTTCACCTCCGGCACCAACTTCGGCGCGACGACAAACTCCACCACCACCAATCTCTCGCTCTTCGGCGGGCTCAACGCCTCGTCGACGGTGCGCTTTGGCAACACTGGAGTCGCATCACAATTCCTCTTCAATAGCGCGACGGGAAATCTTGGCCTTGGCACCTCTACTCCGTGGTGGCAGCTTACGATCGCATCTTCCACCGGCCCCCAGCTCGCGCTTTCTGACACCTCGGGCACGAATCCGGCGTGGACGTTCCGTTCGGTGGGCGGGAATCTCTACCTCGGGACGACATCGCCAACCACCTTTGCGACGACGACCGAGAGCGCCTTTACCTTCCTCAACAACGGACGATTGGGAATCGGCAGCACGTCGCCGTGGGCGCGCCTCTCTATCCTCACCGGCGATGCCGCCGATGAATCAAGACCTGCGTTTGTCATCGCGACCACCACTACCATCACGCCAGGCGTGCAGCACCCGCTCTTCTATGTCGGCGCCACCACGACGGGCGCTCTCAACTACGCACGCGTAGCCGTGGGTACCACCACCCAATGGGGAGGTGCAGGCTTGCGTGACCAGTTTACTGTCGACGGACGTATCTACTCGACATGGGAAGAGCTTACCTGTAGTGCAAATACCGATAGTCCCGTTGCCGTACGTGCGCTCACCACAACAGATACGGCAGGTATCTGCGGGCAGTTCATATACGATGTCACAACCGATGGTGCGCTTACGACGCAAGCCACTGCATATCCCGCCTACTTTAGACTCACTGCAAGTATAGCGACCGCAGCCGCTGCGAATGAGGGAGCGGCCCTTATGACAACTAGCCGCATCGCAACCGCTTCTTCAAGTCCTGTTATTGAGGCGCGTGTTCGTTTGCCGGCGATAAACAATTCACCATTGAACCAAAAAATAGTCGGCTTTACCGATTACGGCCTTGACCCTGCGGCCCTGGGTTCGCCGCCTACAAATGGTGTTTACTTCACGTCGTCTTCCACGGCGAATTGGGTTGCCGTGAGTCGCGCCGCTGGCGTGCACACGCAAGTTGACACGGGCGTGGCCTCCACGACTAATTTTATTCGCCTTCGCATAGAGGTTTCTTCATCTACGAGCCACTTCCTCATAAATGGAAATGTTGTCGCCTCGATATCGCCCTCCCGGGCTCCTCCGGTTACACTTGCGCCAATGGTTGTGACTGGAATGACGGGTGTTGGGGCACTTGGCACAAGCAATGGCACCGTCAATAGTATCGATATTGCTTATATTAAAGTCTGGATTGATGATCCACCGATGGGCACCGGAGGCGAAGATTCGCCGCCAGTCGGGGCCTTCGGACAGGATATTGGTACCCACGAAGAACACGAACTCGATTTAGTGCAAGGAGCCGATATTTCAGCGGCGTATCTTGCCGAATATCCAGCACAATATATCCCCGGGATACTTATCTCGAATGAAACAGCAACGCAAGGCGTCGGGTTCTCGCGCGGACATCACGACACTCGCATTATGGGAGTTGTATCAACTGCGCCGCATGCCATATTGGGTGATGAGGCCTCGACAACAATTCGAGTTGCTCTGCAGGGCCGTGTGCCCGCTATTGTTTCGCTCGAAAACGGCCCTATCCACAAGGGAGACAAGATTACCTCCGCATCGAGCACTATCGGTGTAGGTATGAAAGCAAAGCGCGCTGGGTATGTAGTAGGTTCGGCACTCGAATCGTTCGACGAGACGATGTGTGACGCAGAAGTAAAGACGGAGCTCGAGGCAGCGGGAGTAGTAGTACCAAGCACTGCCTGTGTAGCCCGCATACTCGTTGCGCTCAATCCTGGCTTCGATATGGGTATCGGCAACATGATTCGCGATATCACCGCGCCTATCACCGACATGGCAGGCGCCATGGCCGAGCTTGCAAGCACAGTGTACGAAGAGGGAAGCGAATTCACCAAGATGGTCGTGGGCCAAATTACCGCCAAGGTTGCGCTGATAGAAAAGCTCTTTGCCAAAGAAACTCATACCCAAAAGCTCTGTGTGGCCGACGAAAGCGGCGCCGAGACCTGTATCACCAAAGCACAGCTCGATGCGCTTATATCGGGTGCTGCAGGTGCGCAAAGTGGGGGAGGCTCTGGCGGTAGCGGCTCCGGCAGTGGCGAAGGTGGCGGAGGCGAAACCCCCGGCGATACCACTGCACCCGTCCTTAATTTCAACGGTGCCGCAGCCTCCAGCACCATCGCCATCGGCTCCACCTATGTAGACCCCGTAACTGCGACAGATGAGACAGCACCAACTAATCCAGACGTCTACGCAAGCGTAAATGGTGCT
>CAZQNX010000055.1:0-5941 GCA_964595025.1 uncultured Candidatus Saccharibacteria bacterium
GGATTGATCTCGGTGAAGTGATCGAGATGCTGCAGCGCATCGGCTGTGCCGGTCGCCGAGCGCCAGTACGGTATCCAGCCAGAAACCTCGAACGAAGCAGCATGAGCCGAGAGGGGTGCAGAGAGCGCCCACGCGAACGCGATACCGATAAATATCCTGCGCATACGAGATATGACACAGTATACCCCACCGCCTTACTAGCGGCACTACTCGCGCGCCGCTTCGAGCGCAGCGACCGCATTCCCCTCGCCCACAAGCGGAACGGGCGCACCCAAATACTTGGGCTGTCGCCCCGAGACGACGTCGAGGAGTGCCTTGAACGTCGCCGGTATCTCGCGTACATAATCTCGCGTGCGGCCGCCGCTGCCGGCGATAGTTCCTCGCGCATCAATCCCCAGAGCGCGCGCAAGCATGAGCGCGCGCGGCAGATGGAAATCCTGCGTCACGATGATGAGCGTGCGCGTGCCGAAAATATAGCGTGCACGATAGACACTGCTGTAGGTATCAAACCCAGCGTAGTCGAGGAAAATATCACGCGCCGGAACACCTTTCTCGATGAGATACGCGAGTGTCGCGCGCACTTCGTCGTACGATTGCTCGCCGTTGTCGCCGCTCACCAGTATCTTCTTTGCCCGCTCTGCGCGATACAGCGCGATGGCCGCATCGGCCCGTTCGGCAAGTATCGGCGAAGGGCGTCCGGATATGACCGATGCGCCCAAGATAAGTACTGCTTGCGCCGGAGCAAGATCATTCGGATCTGCCGCGATGGAACCGGCAACACTCGTGCGCACAAGAATGGGTACGAGGATAAGCAGCGCACACGCCCCACCTGCGATAAACGCGAGGCGAGGCGTGTATGCGCCGAGGCGCGTCATGGCACTACGGCGTCACCGTGAAGTTCACGGTGTTGCTCGTGGCCGAGCCGTTCGAGACCGAGAGCGGATAGGTCGTACCAGGGGTGACAATCTGGAGATACTGTGCGCACACGCCGCTGCTTGCCGTCACATCGCATGGCGAGAGGTACTGCGGCACCGTGTAGTAGATGGTCGTGCCATTGTACGACGGTACATGCATCGTACCGCCCGAGCCGAAGCGCACGGTATTGTCGTACGCCGAGAAGCCCGAGCCCTGTATCGTGATCTGCGTCCCGATGCGGCCCTGCGTCGGCGTGATGCTCGAGATCGAGAGTCCGCCTGTGTTCGTGCCCGAGACAGACACGGTGACAGACGAGACGCTCGATTGGCCCGCAGCATTCGTCACCTTGAACTGCGCGGTGTAAGTGCCTGCCTGCGCGTATGTGTGCACGAACGGCGTGGCCTGCGAACCGAGGCCGATGAGCTGCGAGATGCTCGTCTGGCCGTCACCCCACAACACTTCTGCCGTGAAGTACGAGTTCGTCTGGTTGTTCGTCGAGAGCGTCCAGGTACCTTGGGTGCCTGTCGTAAGCGTCGTCGGCCCTGCGATGCCGGTGATCGACGGCGCGCCATACGAGCCGAGCGAAGTCACCGTAAACGGAAGTGTGTTGCTCGTGTAGCCTGCCGCGTTCGAGACCGATACATGGTACGTCCCGAGGCCGACCGCCTGCGAGCCGTAGCCCGAAAGCTGCGACGGCACGGTGAACGATATCGAACGGCCATCGACGGAGCTCAAGCCAGTGATGACGCCGTTGCCGAAGCGTACCGTGTTTCCTGTCGTCGAGAAGCCGGCGCCGAAGACGGTGACTGATGTCCCGATAGCACCCGATGCCGGATTAAGATAACTGATCGTCGGCGTCGTCTGGAACGGCTGTGTGCCGCAGCCCTGGGTGCCTACGCCCATGTAACCGTAGTAGTACCCGCCATAGCTCGGGCAAGGATACGCAGGATTCGTATACGTCGGCGTCGTGTACGGGTATGTTGGATACGAGTAAGAAGGCGTGGTGTATGCGGGTGTGGTGTACGCCGGCGCTGTGTAGCTCGGGTAGGAATAAGGGAGCGAATCACCGCCACACGAGACACGGTCGAGCGCAAGGCGCGTCGTGCCATCCACGATACCCGTGGGAGCAAGGCCCTGCGCCGTCTGAAAATTGCGCACTGCTGCTGCCGTTGCTGCGCCGTAGTAGCCAGTCACCATCCACGATCCACCGCCAGGATAGTTGCGGCTCACGAGGAAACGCTGAAGAGCCGTCACGTCGCTACCGCGCATGCCCTGATACAGGTCGCGCGAGATCGCGATACAGGCCGAAGAGACCGGCGAAGAGTAATAGTACGCCTGCGCGGATACAGGCTGCGCGAGAGCGACAGCAAGAACCGCGAGAGAGAGCGTGATGCGACCAGTAAGTGTCCCGACCATACCTGTTTTTTGGCTACAAAGCTTGTTGCGGGAGGACGACGGTACGCCCGCTAATGAGTCTATTGTACCTCATTTTTTGCAAAAAGCAAGGGCCCGCAATGTTTCAATAGTTTGGAACTACTCTTGGGCCCAATATGACGTACATGGCATACAGCAAGAATCCGCACCTAAATTAATTCCTCCCGACGATTGCGATCACCTCTAGGCTGCGTCTCAGTACACCCTCCGTTGCCTCTGACTCGCAGTAGTTTTTTATGGCGTTCGCCGCGTCTTGTTTGCGTGATTCTGGAACGAGGTTCCATAAACTCACCGAGCGCAGGTATGCAAGAGCTTCGTCCAATGAATAGGCTTCGTCGACACTGAAGACATGTTTCTCGATATCAATAAACCCAGCATCCGCGAGCGTTGTTTCTGGGGAATAATCCTTCTTTGCATTTGGCATCGTGCCTTCCACGAACGGCGCGAGTATAGAACGGTACCCGACTTTGAATCCTGCAACATCGTTCTTGTTGACCACCATGAAAATTCCGCTCGACTTGAGCACGCGGCGTATTTGCAACACAGAAGCAGAATCAGAAAACCAATGGAATGCGCTGAATGCGGTCGCTGCGTCGAATTGAGCATCTACAAACGGAAGTTCCGAGGTTTGCGCGACACGGTACTCTGTCGAACCTCCTTGCTCACGAGCGATCTGAATCATATCCGCGTCTATGTCCGTACCAATTACGCGGTACTCCCTTTCCGCCAATTGTCTGGTTGCTATTCCTGTCCCACAGCCGAGATCGAGCGCCCGTGTCTCTGGAGGTGTTTTCGCTAGTTTCTGCGCAAACACTTCGAACACACCGGACGGAAACTCCTGTCGAGCTTTCTGGTAATCGTGCCCTAGATTGCCGAATGTACCGTACCCAGGCGAAGTCATGTGGGCATTGTAACGTGATTGACCCCCGCGGCGAAGCCGCGTACTGTGGCAGTAGCCTGCTCTTCATAAAACAAGGAGGTTAGTCATGGCCACGAGACGTTCCAAATGGAAATCCGGCATCACCAAGGTCTATAAGGACCGTCTGGTGACGTACGGCGTCGAACAAGACAATATTGTGCGCAACTTCAGCTACGAGGAGATGGTTTTCCTGCTTCTCACAGGCAAAAGACCGACACCAGTGCAGGCAGCGATGTTGCGCGCCGTCATCGTGTCGCACTGCAGTCACGGCATCACTGGCCAAAGCACTCTCGCGGTGCGGATGGGTGCCGATACGCGCGCCACGCTCTTCAACTCTGTGCTCGGCGGCTTCATGGTCGGGTCAGGACCAACACATCAAGGAAGTCTCGAGCCCGCAATGCAGGAACTCATCGCGGCACGCGAATCGGGCGATCCTGCCGCATACACGCGAGAACAGCTTGCGAAAGACAGAAGGCTCGTTGGATTCGGACATCGTTATCATTCGTTCGATCCGAGGGCTCGGGTGCACATGGAACTGTGCGACGCACACGGATACCTTGGCCCATATGTGCAAACTGCACGCACTATGGATGACGTGTTGCGTCGCAAGAAGGGCATCCGCATGAACATCGAGGCGTCCGGTGGATCCATCCTTCTGGATATGGGCTTCCCCGTTGAAGCGGCGCATCTGATAATTCTGATCGGTCGCGGTCCCATGCTTGCAGCAGCCTATCTGGAACGGCTTGCGGAAAAGAAACGGCCGTTCCAGAAAATAGTCGTTATCGACGCGTTCGAGGAGGATTGATATGACCACGTTTGCGATCATTCCTGCACGGGGTGGCTCGGTTGGTGTGCCTCGGAAGAACCTGCGAATAATCGCAGGGATTCCGCTCATTGCACACATTCTTCGTGCAGCCAAGGCAAGTTCGGAGGCTGACATGGTCTTCGTCTCGACAGAAGATGACGAGATAGCACATGTCGCCCACGCAGAAGGTGCTGCGGTCATTCGGCACCCGACGCACCTTTCTGAAGGTTCTCGAGCGAGCTTCGGCGTTATCAAACATGCTGTCAGACAGTGGAAAAAAGCAGGGTTGCCCGACATGCTCGTCATGTTGCGGGCAACGACACCCCTGACTACATCCGCGGATATCGACGGCGCGATACGGGTGCTACGGTCTCACCCGCAAGCAGATTCTGTCGTAGGTGTTTCTGAGACGCGCGTGCATCCACATCGCGTTTACAGGATCGACAAAAAGGGCCGTCTGATTCCGTTTGACCGCTTACACGCGGAGCAACGGTACCCCCGACGACGACAAACCTTCTCGGAGGCCTATGTTCGTACGGCGGGTCTGTATGTGACTCGGCCAGACATTGTGCTCGGAGGATCTCTCTGGGGTGATGTCGTACTCCCCCATCTCGTGCCCAGAGAACGCGCCGTCAATATCAATGACGAGCTCGATTTCAGGATCGCGGAGATGTTGCTTAAAGAGCGGCCCTGACACCTCTCTGATCTCAAAAACACCGCATCCGAGTTTCAGGATGCGGTGTTTTCTTTACCCGAGACATCGGGGACCAATCCTCGATTCCGAGAAAAATGGTATGTTTCGGGACTAACAAGCCCACTACGCATGCAAAAGCGAGGCAAGACGCGTCATCTCGGCGGGCGTCTGCGCGGTAAAGTTGCCGATGCGGACGTGCGTGTCTTTTGCGGCACCGTAGCCGCTCGCTATCGTGATGCCCTCTGCCTTCAAGCGCTCGATGAGCGGCTTCGAACCACCCGGCGTCTTCGCCACAATCACGGTCTGCGACTGGTACTCGGGTGCTATCGCCTCGAGCTCGGTGTCTGCACAAGCTTCGAGCGCGCCTCGGATGAGCACGGCTTTCTCCTCTGTCTCTGCGCGGAGGGCACCAATGCCGCGGATAGAAAGATCACGCGCGATGGCGCGAAGGAGATACATGCCGAGGACATTCGGTGTCTCCACCGTATTCCCCTTTGCCGCGTATTCAGCAAGGCGCGAGAAGGAATGAAACGCGCCCGTGTACTGCCCCGCGGCAAGAAGCTCCGCCGAGCGCGCCACAGCGCGTGGCGAGACGAGACACACGCCCAGTCCCGCCGGCATGCCGAATCCTTTCTGGACAGAAAAGAAGGCGGCATCGGCTTGCATAAAGGCGTCGTGGTGCACGGGCGCAGACGAGACGATGTCGACAGCGATGAGCGCGTCTGGAAACGCCGCGCGCACGGCTTCGAAGAATGCGGGCGTTACCTGTGTGCCATTACTTGTCTCGTTATGTGTGATAGCGATGAGCTCGGGCGAGAATCCTGCCGGGACGTCGTTGAGGGCGAACGAGCCATCCGGCTTCTGCTCCACCTTGCGTGCGTCCCTCCCCTGCGCAAGCGCGAAGTCGTAGAAACGCTTGGAGAATGTCCCGCTCACGAAGTGAAGTGTGCGTGCGCTGCTCATGTTCTGCACACAGCGCTCCATCCACTCCGTCGCCGACCCGGCATAAAATACCTGGCGATCGGCGGGCGCACGCAGGAGTGTCGCGAGCGCATCGCGGGTCGTGTTGAAAAGCTCGACGAACTGCGGCGAGCGGTGAGAGATAGAAGCGATGTCCTGCGCGAGGGCCTCATCGAGGAATTCGCGGAAGCGCGGGTAGAGCTGTGTCGGGCCG
>CAZQNX010000056.1:0-5862 GCA_964595025.1 uncultured Candidatus Saccharibacteria bacterium
CAGCAATTGCTGCCGTGGTCTTCCGGCTCATTACACCGCCGGAAACGCGCGAACTCGCAGTGATTGTGGCTGGTGGCACTATTATCGTGATCGCCAATCTGTTCCTACTGCAAGTTCTCAGGCGGGACAGCAAACATCTCGATTTATGGAACGACAAGCTGGATGAACTCGAGCGCACAAACGGCATCGAAGGCGGTGTCGAAGTGTTCTCATCTCGGCGGTATAGGAGATTGCGGAACAGTCGGCAACGTTTGCAGCACCGATTGGAGTTCGCAATGATCTGCTGTATGGTGGGATGGGGGTTCGCTGTCGTTGCGGCGGGCTTCATGTTCTTCAAGTTCGGAGGAGATTTGTTGTCATGGATCAGGTAGATCACATCGCCAGCCTCATCTTCTGGGTCGGTGTTCTCATGGCAATCGGCGCCGTTTATTACGCCTACACTATCTGGCGCGATGAACGGCTCGATGCCGAAGATGAGAAGCACGACCGAATCCGCGGCGAGAAGCACGTCTAGTGCTTCTCAAATCTCAGCCGCCGCCTCCCGACAACGGAGCGGCGGCTTTCTTCATCCCGCAAGCGATCAAACTTGGTGTGATTTTGCTCCTGTCACGCGGGCACCAGGTGCCAGTCTCATCCTGTAATGGCACACGAAGACAAAAACTTCTGCGAGGCGTCTTTTCGTATAAGGCCTGGAATCCAATCTCACTTCTTGCTACAGTGCTATGAGCACGGCGGTTGTCCGCCGTCGCGTCTCAACCCAACATAAAAGGAGAGATACGATGTATAAGTTCCTCGCTGCCTTCTTGCTCATCCTCGGGCTGCTGCCCTCTGGGGCTGATGCGCACGAGCGTCGTCAGCGCGGCTGGCACGACCCGTACCGACCGCACTACGGCGCGCGGCCGTACGACTTCATGTACCCGTACGGCGCGCAGCCGCCCCCTCGGTACTACTACGCGCCTGCGCTGGTTCCGGGGCGGACTATCATCTACTGCGACCGGGAGCAGGGCAATCTCGTGGTCGACCAGTACGGCAATTACGTCTGCGTGCGCTACAACTGAATCCGCAGCGCACCCGAGAAACCGCCCCGGCACCTGCTGGGGCGGTCACTTCTTTTGCTACTCGCTCAAAGCGGCGAGGATGGTCTGGGCGACGATCGCGATACCGAAGAGTGCGAGACCGATGCCAAGCAGGAACCAGTCGCCATGCAAGAGTGCGCGCCCGATGGTGTAGACGAGGAAGATGCCAGTCGCTGGCCACACGACGAATGAATTGAATGCAAGTAATTTGTTCCACATATTGGTGTCGGGGGGCGGAATTGAACCGCCGACCTGAGGTTTATGAATCCTCCGCTCTAACCAACTGAGCTACCCCGACGATGCGCAGAGGATACACCATTTTCTTGCGTGGCTCCACTCTCCGCGGTACAGTATCTGCACTGCGACCGTAGCTCAACTGGTTAGAGCACCCGCCTGTCACGCGGGAGGTTACCGGTTCAAGTCCGGCCGGTCGCGCATCTGGTTTTCCTTGTGTCACTTGTACAATATAGCTGCGAGCGAACACTCATGACCCCTCTCGCTACCTACGCGCGTTTCCGCATCTACCAAGGCCTTCAGATGCACCAGCTGCGCGTTGCTTCGGTCGCGCGGCATATTGCTCTCCACAGTCATGGTGCTGCCGACCCTGATACCGTGACGCGTGTCGGCCTTTTCCACGACATGGGGAACATCATCAAGGCGGATTTGCCGCGCTATCAGGAATTTCTCGAACCGGAGGGTCTCGCGTATTGGCAGGGAGTCCAGCGTGAATTCATCGAGACCTATGGGCGCGACGAGCATGTCGCAACGAGAGCGTTGTGTGAGGCAATCGGTCTTTCATCGCGTGAGCTTGCGCTCATCGACAATATGCGCTTCTCGCGGACACAGTGGATACTCGAAGAGGGGAGTCTGGAGCAAAAGATATGCAAGTATGCCGATATGCGAGTCTCGCCGTGGGGCATCGTCTTGATGCGGGAGCGACTTGCCGAGGCTCGGGCGCGGTACGCGGGTACGCCGATGGATAAGGGAGAGAAGTACACCGAAGAGGAACTCGCCCGTTCTGCCGCGCTCTGCGATGAGATAGAGTCATATATCTTTACCCATATATCCCTCGTGCCAGAGTCGATTACCGACACCTCGATGGCGTCACGTGTTGAGGAATTGAATAAGTACCTCGTGTAAGTGAGTGCCTGCGGCACCTTGAGACCTGTGCACTAGGGAGTACAATACTCTCATGATGACGGAAGAATGCCTGTATCTGGAATACGAGAAGAACTGTCGTTCTGCCGCCGAGATAGCGGCTAAGTACCATGTATCTGTGGGGCAGGTGAACTACTGGCTTACGCGATACCGCATAAGGAAGCGGAGCATTAGTGATGCTGCATATGCAAAATGGAACCCATCCGGCAATCCATTCGTATTCGTTCCCCCGAAGACTCTGCGCGACGCGTATCTCTTCGGTTTGGGTATTGGATTGTACTGGGGCGAAGGAACCAAGAGGTCTCGGGCATCGGTACGGCTCGGCAATAGTGATCCGCACCTTATCAGTGCATTTGTAACGTTTCTCTCTTGCTGCTATGGGATTGATAAACGAAAACTCCGATTCGGGCTACAAGTATTCGGTGATATGGATGCCGAGAGAACACGTCGATTCTGGGTACGTTTCTTGGGAGTACCCGTCTCCGCTTTCTACAAGACCGTTGTGACGCCGCACAGAGGCGTGGGTACCTATAAGCGCAAAACGGCGCATGGTGTTATGACCGTCTACTTCAATAATACGAGACTCCGTGATATCCTTGTCGGCACCATCGCACAGTTGTCCGATGGAAAAGCCGACGTAGCTCAGTTGGTAGAGCACGTCCTTGGTGGCTCGCAGAGCTCCGCCCATCCTCGGCGGCGACGCCAGGATGAATCCCGAATAACGGTCAATATCTCGCGTACGAGACAAGACCGTGGCACTCGTTTCGAGGGCCCGAACGACTGACAAGGGCAGCCCGCGCGGCTGAAGATACAGTCTAGCCCTCTCGTATATTCCTGAAGGGGAGGTGAAAGCGAAGGACGAGGTCACCGGTTCAATCCCGGTCGTCGGCTCAAGATAAGAGGTGATACACTGTGTTCATGTTTCAGAAGCTCATCGCGCTTGCGCGCATACCTGCCGGATTCGTACTGATTGTGCTCGGGCTCATGGCGCTCGTGACACCACTCACGCCCGGTTCGTGGCTCGTCGTCGTCGGGCTTGAGCTTATGGGATTTCGTCTCACCTACGGTCCGACGGCCAAGAAGCTGTATCGAAAAGTGAGGCAATGGTGGGATGGTCGCCAGTCGCGGGTGTGATATAACTACCGCCATGCACGCATTCCTTTCTCATTTCTCGACACCGCTTGCGCGTACGCTTACGGTGCCCGGCATCGTCGCGGCCGTGCTCGTCGCCGGTGTTGGTGTGTGGTACGGATGGATCGCGCTTGCGACCGTCCTCCTCCTCATCGTCCTTGAAGTCACCTTGAGTTTTGATAACGCTGTCGTGAATGCAAAAGTGCTCGAAGGCATGACTCCGGTGTGGCGTCATCGCTTCCTCACCTGGGGTATCTTGGTCGCTGTGTTCCTCACGCGCGCGCTCCTGCCGATCATCATCGTCGCCGTGAGCGCGTGGACGTCGCCGTGGGTCATCGCACACCTCGCGCTCTTCGATGCCGAGCAGTATGCGCACCTGCTCGAGCAGTCGGAATATGTCGTCGGCGCATTCGGGGCGATGTTCCTCCTCATGGCGGGCTTCCACTACTTTTTCGACGCCGAGAAAGAGGTCCATTGGCTCGAGATCGTCGAGAAGCGTCTCGCCACCCTCGGCAATATCGAAGCGATGGCGATTATCGTCGCGCTCGTCATCCTTTCTTTCGTTGCTATTTCGATACCAGAGCACCGCTCCGAGATCCTTCTTGCTGGCGTCTTCGGCATCACGCTCTTTGCGGTCGTGCAGGGCGCCGCCAAAGCATTCTCGCGGCTTGCCGTGACAGGCTCGAGCGCGGCGCTCTTCGTCTACCTCGAGATACTTGATGCCGCATTCTCTCTCGATTCGGTCGTCGGTGCGTTCGCGCTCTCCAAGGAGATAGTCATCATCGTCATCGGTCTCGGCATAGGCGCATACTTCGTCCGCTCGCTCACGGCTTATATGGTCGAGCATAAGACGCTCGGGAAGATCAAATATCTGGAGCACGGTGCTCACTGGGCGCTCCTCGGTCTTGCTGGTGCCATGATCGCGAATATGTTCTTCCATGTGCCGGATCCGATTACCGGTTTTGTCGGACTCGTCTTCGTGGGCGCCGCCTACATCTCCTCAATGCGTCTTCAGGAGTCCCTGCGTTGAGCTAGTACGGCTTCTGTAGTATATTTTTCGCACGCCACCTTAGCTCAGTTGGTAGAGCACGTCTTTCGTAAAGACGGGGTCCCGAGTTCAAATCTCGGAGGTGGCTCCGAGATGACTTCCAAATCAGACATAGAACAACAGATAGCCGCCATCGAAGCCGCGATGAACGAGCCCGATTTCTGGGCGAACCCGGTAGCTGCGCAAGAGAAGATGAAAGACTATCAGCATCTCAAGGCCGCGCTCGCGGGGAGTAGCGGGTATGACAAGGGCGATGCACTCGTATCTATCATATCGGGCGCGGGGGGTGATGATGCCGAAGATTTTTCGCGCATACTCTTCGTGATGTATCAGAAATATGCTGCGACGAAGGGATGGAAGACCGTCCTCATCGATTCGAATGCAAATTCAATGAACGGCTATCGTAGTGTTTCGTTCGAAGCACAGGGAAGCGGTGCGTATGGCGCCCTGAAGAAGGAGGCGGGCGTTCATCGGCTCGTCAGACTCTCTCCATTCGGTGCAGGCAAGCGCCAGACGAGCTTTTCGCTCGTCGAAGTTCTGCCAAAGGTCCCCGATATCGGCGAGACCCATATTCCCGAGACCGATCTTGATATCTCATTTGCGCGGTCGGGTGGTCCCGGCGGCCAGAATGTGAACAAGCGCGACACTGCAGTGCATGCTACGCACAAACCCACGGGAATCCATGTGCATGTCACCAGTGAGCGCAGTCAAGCGCAGAATAAAGAAAAGGCCCTCGAGCTCATCCGCGGCAAGCTCTTTACACTCAAGCAAGCAGAAGCCGAGAAAGAATCCCGCGGACTTTCGACAGGTGCCTCGACCAAGATCGAGTGGGGAAGCCAGATACGTTCGTATGTGCTCCACCCGTACCAACTCGTGAAGGATCATCGCACCGATCACGAGCGCCGCGATATCGAGCGAGTTCTCGAGGGCGACATCCAGAGCTTTATCGACGCCGAAAAGGACTTGGCATAGTCGCATCGAAGGTGTACGGTGGAAAGTAGGGAACAGATGGGTCTGTTCTTTTAGCAACGGAGGGTTGCATGGCACTCAATTCCGAGATTTCCACAGACGACCTGAAGAAGATTATGGAGTCGATTAAGACTACGCCCGCGGCGTATGTCGACGACGTTGCGTGGCTCGCCGATGCCAAGAAGCGCTTCAATGCGCTGCCGGATGGCGAGGAGCGGAAGAACGCGCTCCTGCTGTATGACGCGGCCAAGGAGGCACATGATGCGAAGAAGAAGGCTGTCGCATAGACAGCGCGCAGCGAATGGGGGCAGCCTACACGGCCGCCCCCTCAATTTTTTGTTGTACCCCTGTGCCGATGCGGTATACTGGATTGGTGATCTATTTCGACAAGGTTTCGAAGTACTATGTGAATGGCGGGCCTCCGGCTGTTGCCGATATCACACTCGGCATTGATCCGGGCGAGTTTGTCTCGGTCGTCGG
>CAZQNX010000057.1:0-5045 GCA_964595025.1 uncultured Candidatus Saccharibacteria bacterium
GTCATGGGATCATACACCAACACGCGCGTATCGAATGCGCTTCTTGTCTCGATAACCGCCATCATGGCGGGCATCGGCATCGCGCTTCTGTGGTCGCTCATTACACCGCTCGGGTAGCTCGGCTGCCTAAGATGCGCTATGCTGCGGCCATGTTTTCGTTCGAGATACTCAAGAAGTCAAAGAAGAGTCGTGCTCGGCTCGGCATTATCCGAACTCCTCATGGCGAGGTAGAGACGCCAACCTTCATCCCCGTCGCCACCCGTGCCTCGGCCCGCCTCATGGACAGCGCCGAACTCGCCGCGGCGGGTGCGCAGATGCTCATCTGCAACACGTTCCATCTCCACATCGCTCCGGGCGAGAAGCTTGTGAAAAAGGCCGGGGGTATTCATGGTTTTATGAATTGGAAAAAACCGCTGATGACCGACAGCGGCGGATTTCAGGTCTTCAGTCTCGGCTTCGGGAAAGACCACGGCGTGGGCAAGATATTGAAGGAGGCACCGCAAGAACAGCTCGAGAAGTGGGCGACTCCGAGCAATGTGAAAATCGGCGAAGATAGCGTCGAATTCAATTCCCCGCTCGATGGCACGCGCCTCACCTTAAGCCCCAAGAAATCGATCCAGATACAGGAGGCGCTCGGTGCCGACATCATGTTTGCGTTCGACGAGTGCCCCTCGCCGCTTTCGAGTGTCGAGTATCTCCACCAGAGCCTTGAGAAGACGCATCGCTGGGCGAAACTGTGCCTGGATACAAAGACGAGCAAGCGGCAGGCCCTCTACGGCATCGTGCAGGGTGGTGCACACAAAGAATTACGACTCGAAAGCGCGCGACGCATCGGTACCTTACCCTTCGACGGTTTCGGCATCGGCGGCGAATTCGGCTACGACAAAAAAACACTGGGAAAGATGCTCGCACTCACGCACGATGCACTACCCGGAGACAAGCCCCGACATGTGCTCGGCGTGGGGCATCCTGAAGATTTCGAGGTGATCGCCAAAGCGGGGGGCGACACGTTCGACTGCATCGCGCCCACACACTACGCGCGCCGCGGCGTCCTCTTTACTTCGAAAGGTCGTCTCGATCTGCGCACCCCCAGTATGGTGCGGCGCATCGACAGGCCGATAGACAGGGCGTGCAAGTGCCCCGTCTGCAGCACCTACTCGCTTGGCTACGTCTCGCACCTCATCCGCGCACACGAGCTCACTGGCATGATGCTCGCCACGACGCACAACGTGTACTATTTCAACGCACTCGCAGCTCGCCTGCGTGAAGATATCGCTTCGGGGCGACTCTAGGATTTCGGCGCAGTAATCCGTAATCGGAATCTTCGGAATCTCTTGTGTGCTCTTGGCCGGAATCGAACCGACATCAACCCCTTAGGACGGGGCTGTTCTATCCATTGAACTACAAGAGCGAGCGAGGCGCGAAGTGAGAGTGGCATTCTCACTTCGGCCGAGTGATGCTCTTGAAAGCTATGCTTACAAGAGTGTGCCAGACACTCTAACATGCTCTTCCAAAACCTCTCACATGCCGAGACAACAACAGTCGAGCCAGAGAGTTGTTTGAGCGAAGCGAGTTCTCGAAGGCGCGACTGTTGTTGCCGCTGGCAATTACAGACCCAGAAGCTCCTTGAGGCGCGGCTCGTCGAAGCCGACGACGATTTCGCCGCCTATATCGATGACCGGCACGCCCATCTGGCCGCTCTTCTGCACCATCTCTTGGCGCTTGGCGAGATCCGTCGCAACATTATGATCGGTAAATGCGACATGATTGGCCTCGAAATAATCCTTGGCCATGTGGCAGAAGTGGCACGTTGGGGTCGAGTAGATAGTGACTGCAGGTGTTGCCATACGAATATCGATGAATTTTGTAAGTGCTCCTAGTATACCAATCTTAGGCCGTGCGTGCAGCCTTGAGGGCTCGTGCCCACCAGGCGAGCGTATCGAGAAGAGTCTCACCAGCGGCCTCGTGCTCGGCAAAGGAACCCGGAGCCGTACCGCCCCCCTCGAATGTCCAACTCCCAGGCAACGCGACAATGTCGCGTACTGGTGCCATGCGAAGCTCGATAGCATTCATGCGCAGCTGCTCTATAGCGCGCACGCCGAGAGTTGCTCCGTGCGCGACAAACGCGACCGGCTTGTTGTTCCACTCACGGCTCACGCTATCGAGCGCGTTCTTGAGCACCGCCGAAGGGCCGCGATTGTATTCGGGCGTCACGATAATGAAGCCATCTGCCTCTGCAATCTTCTGCGCAAAGCGCCTCGCCTCGGCATTCGCATATGCGCCATCCTTGATCATGCTCGGTGGCGTCGGATCGTCGTAGAATGGCAGTGGGTACTCACGGAGGTCGAGTATCTCAACGGCTAGGCCGTCGCGCTTCTGCGCGAGCTGCGCAATCCATGCTGCCGGCTTGTCGCTAAAACGACCCTGTCGTGTCGACCCGACGATGACTTTGATAGAAAGCGTGTCTGCCATACTGGTGTACATGAAGAGATGTGTTTGATAAGTCTTGAGAGGATACTCCACATACTTTACTTTGTAAAGTACTAGTTTTCGTGCTACCCTGTGGATAACCTATGAAGCCTCGCGCACCCTCATGCCCTATTGCTCGCATCGCGGCCCTGCTCGGCGACCACTGTTCCCTCCTCATCGTGCGCGACCTCCTGAAAGGCCGGAGGCGCTTCTGTGAGCTTGAGACCTCGCTCGAGGTATCGACGCGCACGCTCACAAACAAGCTCAAGAACCTGGAGTCCGAAGGCATCGTGCTGCGAAACATGAGCACCAAGACTCACGTCGAATACTCGCTCACACCAAAGGGTGCGGCGCTCAAGGGCATCTTGCACGCAGCCCGCGTGTACGGAGAGAAGTATCTCTAGTGGTGCGGGTACGGGGAATCGAACCCCGCTCTCAACCTTGGGAAGGTCGCGTTCTACCACTAAACCATACCCGCAAAAGCTCGCACAGTGTACCAAATCCGCCTCTCCCCTACCACAGCTGCCACCAGGGGCGCGCGTCGAGTGCTGGCGCGCCGGGAGATCCCGACGCACTCTCTTCGACAATCACGATGAGTCCTTCGCCGGGCTTGCCCACGTCGTAGGTATCGCGCAAGACCGCCTCTTTCCCCTCTTCCGAGGTGAGGGTGTCTGTTTTTATGCTCAAATCCTCGAAACGTTCTTCCAGGGTGCGCATCTTGTGCTCGGCTTGGGATCGCAATGCCGCCGACTCGCGCTCTTTTCCATAGAGGCCCCACACCGACACCGCACCGAGGCCAGCCAGCCCAATGAGAAAAAGCGTGAAGACACGCCGCCATAGGAGGCGGATCGGGTCGACAAACCTGTATTGCCTGTACGAACGCATTATCATATACTCTACCCTACTAACACTAAGCGACAAGCGCCATGAGCTTCCTCTACCACAAGAAGACGAAAAAGATCATCCACGCAGTCTGGGTCGCCGTCGCAATCCTCGTCATCATCAGCATGGTGCTCTTCTTTGCCCCCGGGCTCACAAATCTGTTTTTGGCGTAGGACTTCAATCCTCCGAACTCCGCATCACCTTGAGGAAGACTTCTTGCGGAATATCCACCTTGCCGCGCGCGAGCATCTTCTTCTTGCCCTTCTTCTGCTTGTCGAGGAGCTTGTTCTTACGCGAGACATCACCGCCATACAGATACCCCGTCACGTCCTTGCGCATCGCGGATTTGCGGCGGCTCGCGACGATGCGTCCGCCCACTTTGGCCTGAATCTTGAGTTCGAAGAGCTGCCGAGGCAAGAGGTCTTCGAGCTTCTCGACGAGCGCGTCGGCCTCCAGATTGATGCGGCGCTCGGAGATGATGCGCGAGAACGCGGGTACGAGCTCTTCGGCCACCAACACATCGAGCCGCACCACATGGGCCTCGCGCAGCCCTAATATCTCGTACGAGAGCGAGGCGAAGCCCGACGACACGCTCTTGAGCCTATCGAAAAATCCGCGCATCAGTTCGCGCAGCGGCATCTCTACTTGTATCTCGCTCTTGCCATCGGGCAGCGTCTCCGTGTTGCCCACCTTTGCCTCATGATCATACAAGAGCTGCGAGATACCGCCGATGTATTCGGGTGGCGTGATGATCGTTACCTGCGCCCACTGCTCGCGTATCTGCTTCACCGTGCCGTCGTCGGGGAGGCGCGCGGGAGAATAGATTTCTTCCACCGTGCCGTTCGTACGCGTGATCTCGTAGATCGTGGTGGGCTGTGTCACTACTAGCTCCATATTGAACTCGCGGCGCAAGCGCTCGATGATGATTTCGAGGTGGAGCATGCCGAGGAAACCGCAGCGGAAGCCGCGCCCCATCACGCCCGACGATTCTTCTTCGTACGAGAGCGACGAATCCGAAAGCTTGAGCTTATCGAGCGATTGCCGTAGCACGAGGAGATCGTCTTGCGATTCGGGATACACGCTCGCCCATATCACCGGCGTGGGAGCGCGATAGCCGGAGAAAGCAGGCGCAGGCTTCTTGGCCTGGGTGATGGTGTCGCCCACGCTCGCGATGCCCGGCTTTTTGATGCCCGTCACGACATAACCAATCTCTCCCTCCCCGAGCCTCTCGGTCGGCGTCTCATCGGGAGTGAGCACTCCCACTTCGAGTGCGATGAAATCGGCATCGGCTGCGACGAAGCGCAAATAATCACCCTTGCGGAACTCGCCACCGAAGACGCGCATGTACACGATGATGCCGCGATGGTCCGAGTAGCCGAAATCGAAGATGAGACCCTGTGCGCCATCAGCGTTTGGCTGCGGAGGAGGGATCCGATCAACGACAGCATCGAGTACGGTGGCCATGCCCTCCCCTGTCTTTCCCGAGGCGCCCAACACCTGTGATTCTTCGACCCCGAGAAGCAGCGCGAGCTCGGTGCGAATGTCGTCTACACGCGCGTGTGGCGCATCAATCTTCGAGACGACCGGGATAATGACACAGCCGAGAGATTTGGCGACCTGGAGCACGGAGAGAGTCTGCGCCTCGACACCTTGTGTCGCGTCGACAAGAAGGATGACGCCCTCGACGGCCGTGA